>CAMNGN010000181.1 GCA_946538475.1 uncultured Blautia sp. | reverse complement strand
GCATGATCCGGGAGGGAAAAAAGATGGAGGGCGTCACTGCATTTGCAGGGATAAAACCTCTTGATGGCTTCGAAGGCCGCTATATCGGCAGCCTTACGGCGGCGGATGGCCCGAAAAATCACAAGAACCTCTGCAGGGCAATTGAAGACGCCGCTCTTACGTACCGCAAGTACACGAACGGAGAAATCATTGAAGAACCTACTGCCTTCCAAAAAACAGAAAGTGCAATCCGCGGCCTTCTGCGCCGCAAGGCAAGCGCCTGATGCCATTTGAAAACGCATCCTCTCCGTTTGCCCGGTAAAACCATAGAAAAGCAAAGGCTATGGTCAACAGAAAGGAGAAAGTATGGATTTCTTAGTTAAATTTGCATCTGCATTCATGGGAGTCTTCCAGCTCGGCGGTGAGCAGTTCATGGGCTGGGTCACCGGTATCATCCCCACCATCCTGATGCTCCTCGTTATGATGAACGCCATCATCGCACTGATCGGTGATGAGAGAATCGAGGTCATCGCAAAAGTCTGCACAAGCAACCCGATTTTACGTTACGCAGTTCTTCCCTGGCTGAGCGCTTTCATGCTCGGTAATCCGATGGCTCTGTCAATGGGCAAGTTCATGCCTGAATTCTACAAGCCCAGCTACTATGCATCAGCATCTTATCATTGCCACACCAACAGCGGTATTTTCCCGCACATCAATCCGTCTGAGATCCTGATCTATCTCGGCATCGCACAGGGTGTCACATCTCTCGGACTTGATGCCACACCGCTTGCACTGCGCTACATGCTAGTCGGTTTCATCGCCAACTTCATCTCCGGATGGGCAACAGACTTCACAACAGCTTTGGTACAGAAGCAGCAGGGTATCAGCCTCAGCAAGGAAATCAAGAGCAGGGCGTGATCAAAAGATTCAACTGTTAACCTAACGATTCAAAATAAACAAAACACCCAAAGACAGGGAGGAACATAAAATGGCAGAATATAAAGCGATCCGTGTAGAAAAGGGCTCCGGCGGATTTGGCGGCCCTCTGACGATCCAGGGAACAGAGAAAAGAAATAAAGTTATGTATATCACAGGCGGCGGCGTAGCTCCCGATATCCTTCCGAAAATCGTAGAGCTCACAGGCCTCGAGCCGGTCAACGGCTTCAAAACGAGCGCTCCGGAAGATGAGCTTGCTCTGGTCATCATTGATTGCGGCGGTACTCTTCGCTGCGGACTTTATCCGAAGAAAAGAATCCCGACGATCAATATCAACCCGGTCGGCAAATCCGGTCCTCTGGCACAGTTCATCACAGAAGACATCTATGTTTCCGGTGTAACAAACGCACAGATTTCACCGGCAGACGGTTCCGTAGTTCCGACAGAAGAAGCAGCTCCGGCTGCTGAGGAAAAGAAGGGCGGCATCGACACGACCAAAAAGCTTTCCGAACAGATGGCAGAATCCGGCGGTAAGGGCAATGTTCTTGCCAAGATCGGTCTCGGCGCAGGTAAAGTCGTTGCTACTTTCAACCAGGCAGCCCGTGACGCAGTCCAGACCTGTATTACCACATTGCTTCCGTTCATGGCATTCGTTTCCATGCTCATCGGTATCATCAACGGTACAGGCTTCGGTACATTCTTCTCCGGAATCCTGCAGCCGCTGCTCGGCTCGATCCCCGGACTTCTCGTCCTCGGTATCATCTGCTCCATCCCCGGTCTGTCCGCTATCCTTGGTCCGGGCGCAGTTATCTCCCAGATCCTGGGCGGTATCATGGGTGCAGAGATTGCAGCCGGAAGAATCTCTCCGCACCTTGCACTGGTCGGTCTGTTCGCTCTCAACTGCCATGCTGCCTGCGACTTTATCCCGGTCGGCCTTGGTCTTGCAGAAGCTGAAACAGAGACAGTAGAAGTCGGTGTTGTATCGGTCATGTACTCCCGCTTCGCAACAAGCTGGATCCGTGTCCTGCTCGCGGTAGTATTCTCCATCGGTCTGTACACAGTATAATAAGTCGATTCTAACAGCAAAATAGGCCACTTACCTTCTTACAAAGCAAGGGCGGTCGCATCACATACCGATGCGGCCGCCCTCGTTCATTACTCAGAGGCTTTAAAATTATAAATCGGTTTCATCACATCTATGACATCCACCGACTCTCTGACGACATCTATGATATCCTCCAATGACTTGTAGGCCATCGGTGCCTCATCCAGTGTCGCCGCATTCACGGACGTCGTATAGACACCCTTCATTGTCTCCCGGTAATCCTCCAGACTGATCCTCTCCTTTGCCGCCTTGCGCGACATAATCCTGCCGGCACCGTGAGGCGCGGAAAAGTTCCATTCCGGATTTCCCTTTCCTTTCGCAAGGATGCTCCCGTCCCTCATGTTTATCGGTATCAGGACTTTCTCTCCGGCATGGGCGGCAATTGCCCCCTTTCTCAGGATCATCTCTTCCGTATCGATATAGTTGTGGATCGTATGGAAAGCTTCACCTCCCGCCATACCGGTCCGCCGGAGAAGGACCTCTGCCATGATTTCTCTGTTCCTTCTGGCAAATTGCTGGCAGATCTCAACATCATGCAGATAATCTTTCAGATCTTCTCCGTAGAGATAACATAAGTCATCGGGTATTGTCACGACTTTCCTGTTTTTATTCAGCTCCTCCAGAGCTTCCTGAATTTCTCTCTGCCTGCCCTGTTCCCGATAGCTGCGGACCACTTCATCGATTTCCAGCTTGAAGGACTTATTGCCCTTAAGCAGCGAGATTGCCTGTTTCTGATACAGCTTTGCCACCTGGAGCCCCAGATTGCGGCTCCCGCTGTGGATGATCAGATACTTGGTCCCGTCGGCCGACTCATCGATTTCTATAAAATGATTCCCGCCGCCCAGTGTTCCAAGGCTCTTCTCGAGCCAGCTCATATCACCCAGCCGGCTGTAGCAGCGGAGAGACTCGAAATCGAAAGGTTCGCGCTTTTCCGCCCAGGCATTCATCCCTGACGGAATAAAATGCGCCGCCTCATCGACCTTTTCAAAATCTATATCCGCCTTGCCGAGATTGACCGTATACATTCCGCATCCGATATCAACACCGACAATATTCGGAACGGCTTTATCCGTGACGGTCATCGTTGTGCCGATCGTACAGCCGGCTCCTGCATGGACATCCGGCATAATGCGGATCCTGCTTCCTTCTGTGAATTCGTAATCACACATACGGCGGATCTGTTCGATTGCTTCCTCCTCGATCACGGAGGCATAGCAGACGGCAGTATTATATTTTCCCTTAATTTCCAGCATCTCTTTCCCTCCTTATTCTGCAACTATCATATCACAAAAGCTTTCCGCTTACTATTAAACGCAAAGTTGTAATTTTCAAGAACTCCCCGGCGTTCTTACCGCTCCATGCGCGGCGCGTAAGCGGCTTCTTCTTGAGGTTATACCCGGATGGAAAGCCTGTTGTCTCCTCTAAGCGTATACACATGACCGGATCCGATTTTCCTTTGCTGTTCACACCGGTCATCGGACAATGGGCCGATGATCTCGATCTGGACGAGGAAACTGCCGTTCGCATGCTGGCACCGTTCGGAGGCGGCGCTTTTGACGGAGAGATGTGCGGTGCTGTTTCCGGCGCACTGGCGGCGATCGGTGCCCGATACGGACACTACGAATTCGGTGACGAAGAGGGAAATACACGCATGATCACCAAAACGGCCGAGTTCAAGAAGAATAGGCAAGGATTCTCGGTAATTCAATTGCCGAGAGGAATTACCCCTTTTTTATCTATTGACAAGAACAAACGTTTGCAAACATGTGTTTGGTATGATATACTATATGTATGAAAACAAATATTGTTAGATATCGGACCTGTGTGTGTAATATTAACTACCATGTGGTATGGTGCGTAAAGTACCGTCG
>CAMNGN010000180.1 GCA_946538475.1 uncultured Blautia sp. | reverse complement strand
AAGATATGATGCAGGAGCTTCAGGCTGCGGGCGAAGTAGAAGCCGTCGGCGATGCGTTCATCCAGAGTCGCGCCGATGTCGATCAGGGTGCGGATCTCTTTGCTTCCGTCGGGCTGAAGAACTTCGGCGTTGTAGTATTTTCCGATCGTGACCATTATGCTGTTGGTCCCGTAATTGTTCAGATGATGGTAGACCGCGGGGCATTTGATGCTGCCCAGGTTGCTGCAGAGGATAGTGGTGTAGTTGGGGTCGCCGTCGGTGAGAAACTTCGGGTTGATGCCCCAGAAATCCAGTATTCTTATGATACGGATGACCACTGCGAGGATCGGCCGCGGTATTGCCGCGAAGGCGTCCAGCAGAGAATCGATCCCGCCTGTGGCGTGCTCGCTCTTTCGTATCTCCTTGACATCGCCGACGATCTTTCGGCTGACGGTGTCGAGGGAATCGGTATCGTCCGGAACAAGGACCATCAGCGATTCTTCTCCCTGATCGCTGAATCTGCGCTTGACGACGAAGCTCAGGCTTATCTCGTTTCGCTCATACAGGCGGTAGCCCTGGATGAAGCGGTTCATCTTGGGACGTTCACGTACCATACGCGCGAGGGCGGTTATTATGCAGTGGAAAACCGTCGTCGTGTATTCGGGATGTGAGGCGTTTTTTTCTTCGATATATTTAAGGAGTTCCGTGCAGTCGATGGTATCGTGCAGGTAAACTTCACAGTCGGTACGTTTGGGCATCAGATAGGCCATGACGGTCTGGAGGCCGGGGGCTTTGACCATTCGTCCATCCCGACGGTCGCCTCGGCGGCGGGCAGGAGTATTTTGCGTTTTATTCGTATTTGATGACATATTTATATGTACAGAATCCTTTCCTCTATTTATGAAGCTCCTTTTTCTTATGACACTTATGACGCTTCTTTCGCGGCCTCTTCTTCGAGCCTGCGATAGGCAACCTTGCCCACTAGTGTGTGGGGAAGATCCTTGCGGAAGATCATTTCTTTGGGGAGAGCGTAGGCGGCTATGTGCTGCTTCAACTGCTCCATGATGCGTTCGCGGCATTCTTCTTCGTTTACTTTTCCATCTTTCAGAACGATGTAAGCGCGCACCCTCTGCATCCTGCGGGGATCCGGCACGCCGATCACGCAGCTGTACGCCACCTCGGGACAGCTGTCGATCACGTTCTCGATCTGGCTCGGATATACGTTGTAGCCGTTGGTGATGATCATCCGCTTTTTGCGCTGTTTGAAATAGACATATCCGTCTTCGTCCATGTATCCCAGATCGCCGGTGAACAGCCATGTTTCGCCGTCCTCCCTCTTTCTGAGCGTCTGTGCGGTCTCCTGCGGATTGTTCAGATAGCCGATCATGACGGAGGGGCCTTTCAGGATGATCTCCCCGACTTCGCCCGGAGGAAGGATCTTTTCTCCTTTGGCGTCCACGATCTTATATGTGGTATCCGGGAACGGGAGACCGATGCTGCCTTCTTTATATTCGTCGCGGGGCGTCAGACAGCTGGCAGTCACACATTCCGTGAGCCCGTAGCCCTCGCGCACCTGAATGCCGGCATTGTGCGCCGAGAGGAAAGCGTCGATCTTCTTTTTCAGTTCCACCGAGAGCGAATCGCCGCCGCAGAACATTCCTCTGAGACAGCTTAAGTCTACTCCGTCAAGCTGAGGTATGTGCAGCAGTGCTTCGAATATGGTCGGTACGCCGGCTATAAAGTTGGGCTGCTTTTTAACCAGCATCTCCGCATAGCTTTTGGTGTTGAAGGTCGGCATCAGAATACAGCAGGCGCCGCTGATGAGGATGGTATGGATATTGATGCCGAGTCCAAATCCGTGAAAACAGGGCATACAGCTGAGCATCTTGCAGCCTTTGGTGAGCTCCATCCCTATGGCTTCGCGCGCCTGCATCGCACAGGCGTTAAAGTTCAGGTCGGAGAGGCAGATGCCTTTAGGCGTGCCGCTTGTCCCGCCGCTGTACAGGATGACCGAAGTATGTGAAGGGTCGAAGACCGACTCGGGAAGCGGAGTATCTTTCGGCGCTTTGTGCAGGAACCATGGCCATCTTATGCCCCCTTTGCCGTAAGGAAAGCGAAGAAACGGGGCTCCTTTGCTGACAGTAAAAGCAGCTGCGAAATGGGGCGGCAGTTCATCCTGCATGCGGGTCACCAGAATGGTGACAGGATGCCTGACATCCTTGAGCGCTTCCAGAACCTTCTCATAGAACATGTCCACGGTGAGGATCATTTTGCTTTTGGAAAGGTTGAGATAAAAGCTGATCTCGGAGGGAGCCGAGAGGGGATGAACCATGTTGGCGACCGCGCCTATGCGATTCAGGCCGTAAAAGGCATCGAGGGTCTGCGGAATATTGGGCAGGCAGAGCGTGACGGAATCGCCGCGCTTTATTCCCGCAAAGGTAAAGGCACGGGCAGCGGTCAGAATTCTGCCGACAAATGCGCGATAGCTTGTCTTCCTTCCGTAAAATTCGAAGGCAGGAGCATCAGGGAATTGTTCTGCCATGCGCTCCACCATTTGAAACATGGTGAGAGACGGGTAGTCCAAGTGATCTTTTTGTCTGAACGGTTTTTGTCTGTTATCCATTTTTATACGGCTTTCTTCGTTATTTTGAGGCGAAATCCGCCTTCTATAGTGTATCGAAAAACGGTTTGAAATTCAATAACAAAAAGAGTGAGCTGACAGGATCGTAATCAGCTGCCTGTCATGGTCCTAAGGCTTTGTCCGGTAACATCCGATTCCATATTGAAGGTGTTTTCGAAATTTGGTATACTTTTCTGCAGTAATAGATAAAAGGAAGGCATTATGACAAATAAAACGTCGCTTATCCTCTATGAGGACAATGAGATCATCGTGGTCAGAAAACCGGCCGGGATCCCTGTCCAGCACAAGGGGTTTGCTGTGCAGGATCTTGAGAGCATACTGAAAAATCACACAGGCACCGGATACGTGGCGATCATTCACAGGCTCGATCAGCCCGTTGAAGGAGTGCTTGTCTTTGCGAAGAACAAAAAAGCGGCTGCGGCTTTAAACGCGGATATGCAGGCCGGAAAGATCAAAAAAGAATACATGGCGCTGACAGAATGCAAGGCAGAAAACAGTGCCCCTTTGGGAAAGCTGACCGACTTTCTGCTTAAGGATGGAAGGACAAATACGTCCCGGGTCGTGGCAAAGGGAACACAAGGGGCAAAAGAAGCAAGGCTTTCCTATGAAACTCTGCCCGAAACATCCGGTTTTAAAGACGGGTATGCTTTGCTTAAAGTCGAACTCGACACGGGCAGACATCATCAGATCCGTGTACAGCTGGCCCATGCGGGACTGCCTATACTCGGAGACCGCAAGTATGGAGTTTCGGCGGGAGAAAAGGATGTCTATGGAGGCCCCCTGTGCTTATGCGCATACCGACTGACTTTCACACATCCGACAAGCAGGAAAAAAATGCAGTTTGAGACGGTTCCGGAATTCCTTTCGGATCCGGAGGTCCTAAAAAAGATCACAGCTGATGAACGCAGGCCGGAATGATCATGTGAAAATGATCGAGACAGTATATTAACCAATACAAGTAACGAAGTGGATTGCCGGTTACCTTTGACCTGCGTCTGACGGAAAAGGAGGCTGAAAAGATGAATGAAAACTTACGAAGCATGATACTTGATACCGAACTTCTTCCACGGCAGACAGGTATGTTCTACCTTGGCCAGGTGGGCTTCCTTTTTAAGTACCGCGGAAAATATATTCTGGTAGACCCGTACCTCACGGACTACGTGGACCGGAACTTCAGCAACGAGGCGGTGCATTGGGAGCGAAGATACCCCGCACCGATAAGCCCGGAAGAAGTGGATTTTGCGGACCTGGTTCTGTGCACGCACCCGCATGCCGACCACGCAGATCCCGA
>CAMNGN010000179.1 GCA_946538475.1 uncultured Blautia sp. | reverse complement strand
AGAATGCTTCCCTGGATAACATGTCCGACCTTTGCGGGAAGCAGGCCCATGATCGAAAGAGCCGTGGTGGTCTTTCCTGCGCCGGTCTCACCCACGAGGCCGAGGATCTGGCCTTTGCCGATCTCCAGCTTGATATTGTTGACTGCTTCTACTACTTCTTCATCTGTCTCATAATGAACGACCAGATCTTTGATCTCAAGAATATTTTCACTCATTTTATCCGGTCCTCCTTATTTCATCTTCGGGTCAAATGCATCGCGCAGACCGTCGCCCATCAGGTTGAACGCGAAGCAGGTGATCATGATCATGATAGCCGGGAACAGCATCATGTACGGTGACTGGGTCATGTAAGCTTTACCATCGTTAAGGATAAGTCCCCATTCGGGTGTCGGTGCGGCAAGACCTACACCGATGTAGCTCATGGAGGACATCATCATGATGGAAACAGCAAGGAAACCTACAAAATAGATAACCATAACGCCGACAGCGTTCGGGATCATATGTTTGACGATCATGGCAACCTGGCCGACACCGATCGCCTCGGAGGACTCGATATAGTCACTTCCGCGGACACGGAGGATAGCCGCACGGTTATTACGTGCCATGGTGGGCATGGATGCAAACATGATAGCCGCAACCAGCTGCGGGATACCGTTGCCGAGAACGGCTACGATACACATAGCCATCATGATCATCGGGATAGCCTGGAAGATATCCATGATACGCATGATGATCGTATCTACTCTGCCGCCGAAATATCCGGCGATGATTCCGAGAAGTCCGCCGCTGAAAAATGCAGCTATGGTACAGAACAGAGCGATGACCAGAGAATATCTTGCGCCGTAGATACAGCGGCTGAAGATATCACGGCCAAGCTGATCGGTACCGAACAGATGTGCCGCGCTCGGTTTCTGGCTCATGGACAGGAAGTCCTGTGTCTGATAGTCATACGGTGCGATAAGCGGAGCGAAAATTGCAACCAGAAGCAGAAGAATAACAACGACCAGACCGATCAGAGCGGTAGGATTTCTTTTAAAACGCTTCCACGCTTCGTAACCGGGCGTAGATTTTCTCGGTTTTTTCCGTCTCGCATTCTTTCTTTCGATTTTCTCCATTGCGGGAGTATGCATTTTTGCCATTATTTATTCCCCCCTTATGCAGCTTTCGCTTTTTTCGGCTTTTTGGAGCCGCCGGCGATGATCGTTGTCTTAAGTCTCGGGTCGATCACGACGAAGCTGATGTCAACGATAAGGTTGATCACAACAAGAATGATGGCGATCATCAGAGCACCGCCAAGTACCGAAGGATAGTTTCTTGCTGTGATGGCATCTACGATATATTTACCTACGCCGGGTACGGAGAAAACGGTCTCAAGAACCATTCCGCCGCCGAGCGCGTTGCCCAGATGTGTTCCTACAGACTGTGCAACCGGGATCATCGTATTTCTCATTGCATGATGATACACGATGTTGGCTTCCGTCTGTCCTTTTGCTCTTGCTGTACGGATGTAGTCCTCTCCGAGCACCTCAAGCATACTGGACCTTGTGATACGCGTATAGTTTGCGATCGAAGAAACACCGATCGTAAGCATCGGAAGAATGTAGCCTTTCCATGTTTCAATACCGGAAGCCGGCAGTAAGTGCAGGTTGACGGCAAAGATCATGATCAGGACCAGACCGACAACAAACTCGGGTACCGATTGGAAGAACATGGATACCACCAGCACCAGCGAGTCGACCCAGGTGTATTTTTTCAGTGCTGAGATAACGCCCAGCAATACGCCGAGAATAGCACCCATGGCCACAGCTCCCAAAGTGATCTTTGCCGAAGTTCCGAGTCTCGGAACGATCTCTTTCAGTACCGGCTCGCCTGTACGATAGGACTCACCGAAATCACCGTGACATATTCCTGCAATGTACCTTACATACTGAACAACAACGGGATCATTCAGACCCAGCTCTTCTCTCTTTGCCTGAATCTGTTCCTCTGTCGCGTCATTTCCAAGGATCTGACGTGCCGGATCTCCGGGGGTAACGGTCTTCAGTGCAAAGATGATGGCCGAAACGCCGAGGAGGATCGGGATGAGAAGAAGCAGTCTTTTAAGTATATATCTACCCATATGCTTTCCCCTTTATTCTTAGAGTTGAAATATATTACTGTTGCTTTACTGACCTATATTATAGATGCACATCGGTCAAAACACTTTTCTATATAAAATCATTTTGTTAATTCAAATGACTTTTTTTGACTTCCTATAGTTTTAAGAGTAAACAAAAGGTGTTCAATTTTGACCTTCCAAAATGCGATCAGTCTTTATTTCCGATCGCAGTTTCGAATCCTTTGATGCGCTCTTTCATCATCTTGTCGAGCATTTCCTTGTTGGCCATGATCTTCGGTCCGCAGATGGCGCCGAAGCCCTGGATCTCGGTGGTGTGCTCGCGAAGTCCGGCGAAGGTTCCTCTTGCGCGGTTCTGCTGCGCCTCGGAGAACTCTACCTTGATGGCGCCGTCCTCGATCGAAAGCTGACCTTCGATACCGCAGATCGGGCATTCCACCGTTGTGGTTCCCGGAAGGATGGTGATGAGTCTCTGATGGCAGACCGGGCATACGCCTGCGGGCTTGCCTTCCGGCTCAAAGAATTTGACGGAGTCATCGTTGTAGCCCTCGACTGTGCGTCTTCCAAGCTCATGCATATCGTTGATCAGCTTCTCGCTGATGTACGGGCTGCCGATGGTTCCCATGCTGTTGGCGTTGTAGTTGCCCATGACCTTCATCATCGGCGGGAAGCCGAACAGATGGAGTGTAGCTGTTCCCATGGATGTCCAGTTGTCTGTGGAAGCACCGCCCACGGAGATGTAGGAGACGGTTCTCTTTTTGAATCTCTCCATCGGGAAAGCATCCGGATCACCGGGAAGCTCACCCGTACGTCTCTTGTCGAGCACCCATGTGATGGCGGAGTAGTCATGTCTGCAGGAGAAGCGGTCTACAAAGTCCTTGAACTGTCCGACCGGCTGAAGCACATAGACCGGAGCGCCGATGATCAGGCAGTCCGCCTCGCGGATCTTGTCTTCAAGGATCGGGAAATCGTCTTTTCTCGCCTCAACACAGACATTGTCCTTGCCTTTTTCCAGTGCTTTTGAACATGCACCGCAGCCTGTGCAGCGTCCGATGTTCAGGCGCAGTGTGTTGATGAATTCAATCTCTGCATCGGGGTTGGCCTCGCGTGCACCGAACAGCGCTTCTTTTACGCAGATGTCGGTGTTTGCGTTCTTCTTGCCAAAGGATACGCCTAAGATTTTCATAAGAAACCTCCTGTATTATGTGATTTTCTTTGTTTCATCTGTTGTTATGATAACAAATCATGGTTGCGTTCACTTCCATATACCACATACATTTATTAATTTCATGTGACATATTCTCCGGAAAAAAAATTCCGGCAGGTCAAAATCGGTCTCCCGATTTTGACCTGAAGGAGTGAAACAGAGGGACGTGAGTCACCTCAGCAAGGCTGCAGCACATCCCAGTGCTCAGCCAGCTTGCCGTCCTGCAGACGATAGATGTCAACAACGCGGCAGTTGGTCGTTCCGTCCGGTCTTACATTCTTTAAATAGACCGCCACCATGTCATCCTCGGCGATCAGCATTTTGATATCCAGCTTGAACTCGGGATGCTCGACGAACTTGTCGGCGAACGCTGCCTTCAGCGCTTCTCTTCCCTGGCCCACGCCCGGGTTATGCTGGATGTAATCCTCGCGGACATATTTGTCGGCAGATTCAATGATGTGCTCGTTAAAGAATTCCTTATAAAAAGCTTTGATCACTTCTTTGTTTGTCATGATATCAGA
This sequence comes from uncultured Blautia sp., assembly GCA_946538475.1. Lineage (GTDB taxonomy): Bacteria > Bacillota > Clostridia > Lachnospirales > Lachnospiraceae > Blautia_A. Next base: position 93 of record CAMNGN010000179.1, on the reverse strand, counting down.
CTCCTTTTTTTCCATATTCAGGGCAAGACAGGGGACGGTTCTCTGTCTTGTGGTTCATAAGACAGAGAACCGTCCCCTGTCTTGCCCACGGGC
>CAMNGN010000178.1 GCA_946538475.1 uncultured Blautia sp. | reverse complement strand
TGAGGGCGAAACGATGCCGGCCTTCAGTGCTGCGGAGCTGGCGGTCATTCTGGATACGGAGCTGGATGAGCTGAAGAGTATTCTGCGGTTGACGGGGGATGAATGAAGCAGAAACACACGGGGACGGTCCCCGTGTGTTTCTGTTTCACTCCAGCGACTCGCTGTTCACCGGGAACGTAAAATACGTATCGGGATACGGCTCGTTATCGAGCGTAAAGTGCCACCACTCTTCTGCCAGCGGCCTGAAGCCGTGGTTCATCATGGCCTCGCGCAGGATCATGCGATTCTCGTACTGCTCTTCGGTGATCTCCGTGTAATCCGGATGGGAAAGCTCGCCGAAATAGTCGAAAGTTCCGCCCATGTCCACTTCTTTTTCGGTGGCCATGTCGAAAAGTGTCAGATCGACTGTGCTGCCGCGGCTGTGACCGGAATGCTCTGCGATGTAGCCCTGCGGGAAAAGGGTGTCCTTCTCGAGCTCCGGATAGAAATAGTCTTTCATTTTCACATCATTCGGGTCGAGCGCCCAGTTCATAAAATGCGTCACGGCCATCTGCGGACGATACGCGTCATAGATCTTCAGCCTGTAGCCTTTTTCGACCAGCTCATCGCTCACCTCGCCCAGCGCTGCGGCGGCTTCTTTTGTCAGAAACGCCAGCGGTTCTTCATAACCGTCGATGCGGTCGCCGACAAAGTTGTAGGTCGAATAATAGCGGATCTCCAGTATCGCATCGGGCACTGCTTCGCTGAGCAGCACAAAATCGGATGCGTCGTCAGATAACTGAACATCACCGGATGCGTTTACGGCCACCGGCGCGGTAAGCGCAAGCATCATCGCTGCCGAAGCAGCACACATCATTTTCTTTGACATTTTTAACCCTCCGTAATCTTAAAACATATACAATATTCCTTCATTTACCTTGACGCAGTTCTTCCCCGCCAAAGCTGACGGTTCTATGCGTAACCTCCCATATCGAACAGCATTTATCGGCGGCCACCACGACCCACCCTTCTATGCTCTTCGGCGGAATGATGCATATCGGCCACATATGCCTGCGTATCGCATTCAGCTGTACATCATTTGCCCTGTACTCCTCCTCTGCGATCTGCATTCCCCGTTTCGGATGACTGTAGGCCTTTTTCCAGTATATGCTGGAATGTACCCGGTCATCGGTCATCCCAATGTCGTGGAGCAGGCAGGCCCGCACCACGTCTTCTTCATTCACATCAATGTTATGTTTCTCAAGCCATTTACAGATACGTGTGCCGTATTCCGCAGTTTTTTTACTGTGTTCTGCGACACTTGTTTTCTTGTGATGTCTGACATTTTTCGCCTTCTCAAAGCGACTTGATTTTAAAATGTCGTCTCCTGTCGGAAGCTTTTTTACGTACTTTGTCATCGATACTTCATCCCTCCAGTCAATATACAGGTGACCGACAATCCGCATTTCCTATCTCTATATATTCTAACAAAATGCTATATTCGCTGCAACCTATATTTCATTTCCCATCCGCTCCTGTATTTTGCAGAAAATTATGTGGCACAAACAGTGTCAATCATGGTAAACTACTGTAAACATAATTATTTGTTTACAGTAATATTTACGATTTTGCCTGTAAGTATCCATGATTTAACCAATATTGGTTACCGGCAAGCAGCGAAGCGGATTGCCGGTTACCTTTGACTGCATCATGGCATCCGCGCAGCACATTTTTTCAGAAAGAAGGTGTATCATGAGCCAATCCAATCGTTCCATAGTACAAACAGCTATAGTTCACACATCCCCCTGTGAAGTTCAAGTCTACCTTAGCCGGGGTATGCTCAAAAGAGAAGGCACACTTTCCCTTAAGAAAGGCACAAACGATATCTATATTCCCGAGTCCTCCTTGTCGATAACGTCCGACGTTCCCTCTGTCCTGTTCGACAAAGACGTGACCATCGAGTCGGTTCAGATGCTTCCTGACATTCCCGCGGAGGTTCTCGAGAATGCAGATAAAGAAAAAGCTCTGTATGAAGCGCAGGAAGAAATTGCTCTTCTAAGCAGAGAGATAAAAAACAAAGAGCTGATGCACTCTTTTCTTGTCAAAAGTGCGGATAATATATTTTCATTGAAAGACATATCTTTTAAAGAAGCATCGGAATATCTCGAAAGCCTTCCTGATAAGCTGAAAAAGATCGACTGCGAGTTGGACGAACTGAAAAAGGAAATGCAGAAAGCCATGGAGAAGGCTGAAAAATGTAAACCGCAAAAAGGAAATTTGAACAGCAGACGCTCTTGTCTCAGGGTGCTTGTCTTTTCCCCGGAAGATGTCGAGGCGAGAGTCACTCTCGAATTCATCGAGCAGAATGTCGGTTGGGCTCCATGTTACCGAATATCAACGAATGGTGATCGAAATAAAATAACTGTTTCGATGCAAGGTCGTATATCACAGACAACGTTAAGCGACTGGGAAAATGTAAAGCTGGTTTTATCGACCGGCAGTCCTTCCCGACTTCTTCAAAAGCCACAGCTGAGAAAAATATCTCTTTCACTCCGGCACCGGGGAATGTTCAATATGTCAGAAAATACGGCTAACAGTTATCCCGCGCCGGGCAGCAGACACTTTAATTCCGATATGTTTGAAGGTGCCGCAGATAACAGCAGTCTGATACTCGACTCGCCGTCCGGCTCTTTCGACACGGTTACCGAAAATGCACTCGCGCCGGTCGGAATCAAAGCCAACGATATTACCGTGGATTTTGTACTTCCCGGCACTTATGACGTTCCGGCGAACAGTAACCCGATAATGGTCGATATTCAGGAATTTGAAATCCCCGTAGAGTTCATCAACACAGTCTATCCGACGGCTTCGCCCTACGCTGCTCTCACTGCAAAGTTCGTCGAAAACCGGCATTATAATCTGCCGGCCGGGGACGCCGATCTGTTTTTGGATGACGTGTATATCGGGAAAGTCAATGTGAAACCTTCTTCCTGGCAGGAGAATGCAGAACTCGACTTCGGTTCTGACAGACAGATTCAGGTAAAGCGAGAAATAGCAAAAACCGATCATATGAACGTCCGTCTGTCGGGAAATGAAAGAACCATGTATGAATATTCTTATGAGTATGTGAATAAAAAAGACTCGCCTGTGGATGTGACGATCATGGACCAGGTTCCCGTATCCTCTGACCGGGAGATTTCGGTAGACGTGACAGCATTGGGCGACGGAAAACTCGAAGACGAGACCGGCTTTATCACCTGGAAAAAGCGGATCGAGGCCGGAGAATCCGGCAGGTTTGTGCTTAAATATCAGATCACTTCGCCCAAAGGGAAGTATGTTTGGGAGAATGTGTGAATCACGTGAGGCACGGGAGGTGATTCTATGCGCACGATATTTCATGTTGACGTCAATTCGGCATTTCTCTCCTGGTCTGCGCTCAAGCAGCTGAGGGAAAACCCGGGCAGCGTCGACCTGCGCACCATCCCCTCAGCCGTCGGCGGAGATGTCGAAACGCGCCACGGCATCATCACCGCAAAATCCATCCCCGCCAAAAAATATGGCATTCAAACCGGAGAGCCGGTGGTTAAGGCTCTGGCCAAATGCCCCGACCTGGTACTCGTAAGGTCCGATTTTGCGGTTTACAGGGACTACTCCTCCCGGCTGATGGAGCTCCTCCGGGAATATACGCCTGTGCTTCAGCAGGCATCCATAGACGAGGCTTACCTGGATGTCACTGAATTATTACCGAATAACGATGTTTCTGCTTCAGTACACCGACACCGGAATGACGCAAATCTGTCAACGGCTTACTCAGATAAAGGCGGTACGAATCATGTGACACCTGCATATACTGATCCGGAAAGTCTGGCGCGTGAAATAGCAGATCACGTCAAAAACAGCCTCGGATTCACGGTAAATGTCGGAATCTCCTCCAACAAATTTCTGGCAAAGATGGCCAGCGACTTTCAAAAACCCGATAAGATCCACACT
>CAMNGN010000177.1 GCA_946538475.1 uncultured Blautia sp. | reverse complement strand
TGCATCCCGGAAAGATGCTGCTGGTGGATACAAAGCAGAAGAGAATTCTGAGCGACGAGGAGATCAAGGAAAATTACGCGAAGGCCGTGCCTTTTGGGGAGTGGCTGGACAGCCATCTGCTGCAGCTTTCGGACCTTCGGGTGCCCAATAAAAAGGTGCCGGAGCTGTCTCCTGAGACGAGGAAAAAGCTGCAGACGGCGTTCGGTTATACCTGGGAGAATTATCACGATGGAATTCTCACTATGGCACTGAACGGGACTGAGCAGATCGGATCGATGGGCGTAGATACGCCTATTGCGGCGCTTTCCGAAATCTATCAGCCGCTGTTTTACTATTTCAAGCAGCTGTTTGCCCAGGTGACCAACCCGCCGATCGATGCGCAGCGCGAAGAGATCGTCACATCCCGCACGGTATATGTGGGGAAAAACGGCAATCTGCTGGAACAGAAGCCCGAGAACTGTCACGTACTGAAGATCAACAATCCGATCCTCACCGATCTGGATCTGCTGAAAATAGAGAATATGAAGCAGGAAGGATTCCGCGTGGCGAAGGTCTCCACCCTGTTCTACAAAAGCACGCCAATCAAGCGGGTGCTGCAGCATCTGTTTGTGGAGGTCGATAAAGCGTACCGTCAGGGGGCGAATATCCTGATCCTTTCGGACCGTGGGGTGGACGAAAACCATGTGGCCCTTCCTTCGCTGCTTGCAGTTGCTTCAGTGCACAAGCATCTGGTAGACACCAGGAAATGCACCGCCATGTCCCTTATTCTGGAGTCCGGCGAGCCCAGGGAGGTGCATCACTTTGCGACGCTGCTGGGCTACGGGGCCTCGGCGGTCAATCCGTATCTGGCGCATGCGACCATCGCGGAGCTGGTTTCGGAGGAACTGCTGGACAAAGATTATTACGCGGCGGTCGAGGATTATGACAGGGCGATATTGTATGGCATCGTGAAGATCGCTTCGAAGATGGGAATTTCCACGATCCAGTCGTATCAGGGCAGCAAGATTTTTGAGGCGATCGGTATTTCGAATGATGTGATCGACACGTACTTTACAGACACAGTCAGCCGCGTGGGTGGGATCACGCTCGAGGATATCGGAAAAGCCTGCGACATGCAGCACAGCCGCGCGTTCGATCCGCTGGGACTGCCCGTTAACCCCGAGCTTGCTTCCGTGGGCAGACATAAGGCCAGGAGTCAGGGCGAACACCACAGGTACAACCCGCAGACGATCCATATGCTGCAGGCGGCCGTGCGGGAAGGAAACTACGAAAAATATAAAGAATATACCAGGATGATCGATTCGGAGGACAGCGGTTATCTGCGGAGCCTGCTTGATTTTCGGTGTCCCGAAAAAGGGATAGACATCTCTGAGGTGGAGAGTGAGGAATCGATCGTGCGGAGATTCAAAACCGGAGCAATGTCCTACGGCTCCATATCGGAGGAGGCGCATCAGACGCTGGCGATCGCGATGAACCGGCTGCACGGTAAATCGAACAGCGGTGAGGGCGGCGAGAGTGAGGAGAGACTGCTCACCGCCGGGACGGAGCACGACAGAAGCTCGGCCATCAAGCAGGTGGCGAGCGGAAGATTCGGTGTGACGAGCCGTTATCTGGTGAGTGCATCCGAGATACAGATCAAGATGGCACAGGGGGCCAAGCCGGGTGAAGGTGGGCATCTTCCCGGCAAAAAGGTGTATCCCTGGATCGCAAAGACCAGGCATTCCACACCCGGAGTGAGCCTGATCTCGCCGCCGCCGCACCATGACATCTATTCGATCGAGGACCTGGCACAGTTGATCTATGACCTGAAGAACGCCAACAAAAATGCGAGGATATCGGTGAAACTGGTGTCCGAGGCGGGAGTCGGGACAGTGGCAGCAGGTGTCGCCAAGGCCGGGGCGTCCGTCATACTGGTCTCAGGTTATGATGGAGGTACGGGAGCCGCTCCTCTCTCTTCTATCCACAATGCCGGACTGCCCTGGGAGATGGGCCTTGCCGAGACGCATCAGACACTGGTGGCAAACGGACTGCGGAACAAGGTGGTCATCGAGACGGACGGCAAACTGATGAGCGGAAGAGACGTGGCCATCGCGGCTATACTCGGTGCCGAGGAATTCGGTTTTGCCACCGCGCCTCTGATCACCATGGGCTGCGTGATGATGCGCGTGTGCCAGTCCGACACATGCCCGATGGGCGTGGCTACACAGAATCCGGAATTGCGGAAAAGATTCTCGGGCAAACCCGAATATGTGGAAAACTTTATGCTGTTCACCGCAAGACAGCTGAGAGAGATCATGGCATCGCTGGGCATCAGAACGCTGGATGAGCTGGTCGGAAGGACGGACCTGCTGACCGAAAAAACGGATCTGAATGAAAGACAGAAGAAACTCGATCTCTCCCGCATTCTTATGGACATGTCAGGGACGGACAGGGCTGAGGCCACGTTCCACAGCGAGAGTCGATATGACTTCAGACTGCAGGAGACAAAGGACGAGGCGGTGCTTCTGACTTCGGAAGCCGTCAAAAGGTCTATAAGGACCGGAGAGAAGTCCGAGATCACCGTAAAGGTCGGAAATACGGACAGGACTTTCGGAACTCTGCTTGGCGCGAGGATCACCGGGCTGCATCCCGAAGGAATGACCGAGGATACCATCACGGTAAACTGCATTGGTTCGGGAGGACAGAGCTTTGGCGCATTTATTCCTGCGGGACTTACGCTGCGGCTTACGGGAGACAGCAACGACTATTTCGGCAAGGGGCTTTCGGGTGGAAAGCTGATCCTGCGTGTGCCTGAGGAGGCAAAGTATGATCCGCACAATAACATCGTAGTCGGAAATGTCGCTCTGTACGGGGCGACGAGCGGCAAGGCTTTTATCAGTGGAATGGCAGGCGAGCGTTTTGCCATTCGTAATTCCGGAGCGCTATGTGTTGTGGAAGGCGTGGGTGAGCACGGCTGCGAGTACATGACCGGCGGCTGCGTGGTGGTGCTGGGTTCTACCGGAAAGAATTTCGCTGCAGGCATGAGCGGCGGCATCGCCTACGTGCTCGACGAAGAGAATAAACTGTACAGAAACCTCAACAAGGAACTGGTAAAGATGGAAAGCATCGGAACCAAAGCGGACGCGGCTGACCTTCGGCATATGATCGAGGAGCACTACCGGTACACCGGTTCCCGCAAGGCCAAGGACGTGCTGGATCATTTTGATAATTATCTTCCTCAATTTAAAAAGATCATACCGGCGGATTATAAGGCAATGCTGCGTCTGATCGCGAAGAACGAGGAGAAGGGCATTTCTCTCGAAGAAGCCAAGATAGAAGCCTTCAGGGAGTTTGTCGGAGAGGAAGGTGCATGATGGGAAAAGCGACAGGTTTTTTGGAATATGAAAGAACAGAAGGTCCGGTGCGGCCTGAGGAGGAGAGAATAAAGGACTTTCGCGAGTTTCACGGAAGACTTCCTCTTAACCGTCAGAAGGAACAGGCCGCCCGCTGTATGGACTGCGGTATACCGTACTGCCAGTCGGGCGTGATGATCGGCGGCATGATGTCGGGCTGCCCGCTGCACAATCTTGTACCTGAGGTCAATGACCTGGTCAGCAGAGGGAGGATGGCGGAGGCCTACAGGCGTCTTTCCGTTACCCACAGCTTTCCGGAATTTACATGCCGCGTGTGTCCGGCACTGTGCGAGGCGGCCTGTACCTGCGGTCTTCATGATGCGCCGGTGACCGTAAAGGAGAACGAAAAAGCGGTCATCGAGTTTGCCTATGAGAATGGTCTGGTGGAAGAGCCCTCGCCGATCGTCAGGACGGGCAAGAAGGTGGCTGTGATCGGAAGCGGTCCGTCGGGTTTGGCCGCGGCCCAGCTTCTGAACAGACGCGGACATGAGGTGACGGTATTTGAGAGAAACGACCGATTGGGCGGGCTTCTTCGTTATGGTATCCCCAATATGAAGCTGGATAAATCGGTTATTGACCGCCGGACTGCGCTTATGGAAAAAG
>CAMNGN010000176.1 GCA_946538475.1 uncultured Blautia sp. | reverse complement strand
CACCTGTGCTACGACGAGCACCACTATGACCAGCAAAGCAAAGGCGAACACCACAAAATAGGTTCTCAAAAGATCCTGCATGCTGCCCTTAACTATACGCCAGATGCGGATTTTCTCTGACATATAAGCCGCCTCCTGTTAGATACTGTGTTTTCCCGGTCTGCGCCCCGGCAGAGGTCCTATATGCTTTTTGTAAAGCTTGTAGAAATTGGACATACTGTGAAAACCGCATTCCATCGCCACCTGTGTCATATTCAGGTCTTCTTTCTGTGTCTGTATGAGTTCCTGCGCTTTGGAAAGGCGGAGAAGGGTCACGTATTCGCGGAACGAGCGGCTTGTCACTTTTCGGAAATAACCGCTGAAATACGTCGGGCTCATGTACGAAAGAGCAGCAGCCTGCTCCAGCGTGATCGTTTCCATAAAGTGACCGTTGATATAATTCAAAGTCTTTTCAAGGCGTCCGATCTTTTCCTTTTTTTCGTTAAGATTATCCTGAGGGAAGGTATCTTTCTGCTCGTAATGACGCACCAGCAGAATAAGGATACGGATGATGTCGGCTCTGATCATATATTGATAACCGTTCTGACGGTTTTTGTCTTCTGAAAGGGTCTGTTCCATCACGGCGTAGATCTCGGCCGTTCTTTCGTCGGTAGATTCGATCAGGTTGCGAAAACAGCTTCCGAGATAGAGAAACGGACGCAGAAATTCTTCCTGCGGAGAATGAAAGGGGGCTGCCGCGATTTCCGGCGAGAAGACGAGTGCGGTGACATCCATGTATTCGTCTTCTACCAGCCAGCCATGCGGTTCCTCCTGGTTGAAAATGACAATATCTCCGGCCTGTACCAGGTAGTCGTAGCCATTGACGAGATAACGGCCTTTGCCTTGTTCTATATAGGTGACTTCGCAAAAGTCATGATAGTGGAAATAGTCTTCTTTATTATCCTCTTTTTTCAGTCGATACCGGTTGATCAGACAGGGAAAATCCTGCGGAAGAGAAAGCTCATCGCGCGTGATGACCATGACAAAACCTCCTGTACGAATGTATAGCAACATTATACAGGAGATTTGTTTGTTCGGCAAGGCAGGTGATGACACGTGAACGATCGGGAGATCATCGGAACATTTCTGCCAGGCGATCGACTTCATCTGCGTGATCGCGATGAACGGCAAATCGAAAGAAGGAGTCTCCCTGCACGCCCTTAACAATATAATTATGATTCTCGATCTTAAAAAACGGTTTTTTCAGCTTTCGAAGGTAAAGGAAAGATCCTTCCACAGCGCGGAGACATATAATGTCTTCATCCGTAAGCGGTGCTTCCGTCAGCAGGTCAAAAGCATCCCAGCCGGCCTCGGTGCATGTCTCCAAAGATTTTCTTTTTCCAATAATTCTCATGAGAACTCCTCAAGTGCTGCCGCAAGCGCATCGATATCTTCCTTCGTATTGAAAAGGGAAAAGCTCACCCGCACCGTACCCTGTTCTCCGCTTCCGATATATTTATGGATCAGCGGGGCGCAGTGAAGCCCTGCCCGGGTTACAATGCCAAAGCTGTTCTGCAGTACATATGCCAGATCGGCGGGCGGCAGAATGTCTGATTGAAAACTAATGACCGGGCTGTGGGCGTGGTTTCCCTGACCGATCAGCCGGATCCCTTCGATCTTTGAAAGTCTTGCGGTACAATATTCGGTCAATGCCTTCTCCTCTGCTATGATCTGTTCTATCCCTTTAGAAAGAAGAAACCCTGCTGCCTCGTTAAGTGCGGTAATCCCGGGCATATTCTGCGTTCCAACCTCATATTCATAGCCATCTGATGCCGAAGGGGCATGGATATCAGATAGCCCTTTGCTTTCGGAGCCATAGACGATCACCCGGGAATCGCGGCCGGTACCCCCGAACATGACAGGAGTAAAAGGAACGCCTTCTCTGACGAAAAAGCCGCCCGTCCCCTGAATTCCCAAAAGGCTTTTATGTCCTGTAAAAGCAAGTGCGTCGACACCCCACTCATCCGCTTTTACAGAGAGGCATCCCGCACTTTGAGAGACATCCAAAACAAACACCAGTCCATATTTCCGGGCGATCCGGCCAAATTCCGCCGTATCCTGAACTGTTCCCGTCACATTGGAGCAATGGTTAAGGACGGCCGCACGTGCCGCTCCTTTTCTCGCTTCTGCCTCAAATACAGCAGGAGAGACAAAACCTTCCGCATCGCAGGGAAGCAGGACCGGTGCCCCGCCTGTTCTATTGAAAAGCGGCCGCAGCACACTGTTGTGCTCCGTCACGGTGGTTATGATCTGTTCAGGCGGGATACCAAGCCCTCCGAAGAGCATGTTAAGGGACTCTGTGGATCCTGAAGAGAAGAATATGCGGTTCTCGTCCCGGATCCCAAGGATAGCACCGAGCCGTTTCCTGCACTCCCCCATAATGTCCCCTGCATCAGAAATGCCCGCACTCCGGTATTGGCCGGAGGGCGGGGCATCTATCGTTCGTACAAGGGTTTCCCGCACACACATCGGCTTGGGGTATGAAGTTGCCGCGTTGTTCAGGTAGACCATTTTTATTTATCCTTCCAAAACCTTAAAGCCCATGTATTCTGAAAGCTCTTTGATCTCACGGGAATAATCGCCGAAGATCAGAACCTGATGATGTCCGAAGCCTGCCAGATGATGCATGAAGGTGCGGGCATCATCCATCTGAATATAGTAATACGGGCTGCAGTATACATCGTCATATTCGGTGCGGATGACTTCTCCTGTCTTGACGCACATGGTGTCGCCTGCCGGATTGAAGCGGCCGAGAGTGATCTTATCCTGCTCGTTCTGTGTAAAGTCGATCTGCAGCTTTCCGCCAAAGCCCTGGCCTGTAAAAGCCCAAAGCTTATAATCCAGTGCTTTTGTTCCGTATCCGTTCATATGAAGAGCCGGGACCGCATGATGGATGCGCAGCATTTCATCCGTTTCATGGTTCGGATTACCCATGAAGCAGGGACGGTTAGCCAGATACTGCATTACACACATGGCCATCAGCGCGTTGAGATCTTCTTCACACCCGCTCGGAATTCCCTCATCCTTCAGAAGAGAATGGCACATGCACGGTGTGAATTTACGATTCTGCGGAATTTCCGAAGTACAAAGCTCATGGCATGCAGTCGTGAAAGCGTTGCACTGATACACATCCATCATCTTTTTGGCTGCCAGATAGTATTTGATATCGTTGATAAACCAGTCGGTATTTACTTTGGTGTCGTCCGATCCTGCAATGATCCTGTCCGCGATCGGCTTTGCTTCTTCATCGGTGATCCGGTCCATATACTTGGTGATCTCGTAGAACGGGAGCTTAATCACCTCAAGACCGTATTTCTGCCTGAGAATCTCGGGATCGCGGATGAGACTCTGGATTCCAAAGGTCGGCTGAGCAGCAGCGGACAGGCAAAGTACACGTGTGCAGGCGATCGCTTTGCGGACCCACAGATAGTGAAGGATCTCATTTAAGTCACGGATATCCATCGCCACGTAAGCTTCCACACCGATATTGCGGCAATAAGCTGCAAAATCGATTCCCTCGTTTCCGTTCTGCATGATGACGATCGGTTTTTTATAGCGCTCAAGCTTCGGGATACGCCATCCCATGCAGATAAAGATATCGGCCTTGTCCATATCCTTTTCAATTTCGGCATAGACTTCTTCGCTCACCACAAATTTTTCTTCATAGCGTGCATCGACCATCGGCAGAAGTTCTACCTCGGGAATGACTTTTTTCATCTCTTCGCCCATAGCAGCGAAGTATCTGTCGGCAGCGGCGCTCTCGGCTTCTTTGGTCATATCTTCCGCATGACCTGCCCTGCATGGACCTTCCCAAAAATGAGAGTGCACCAGACATCCGACGATCGGACGGGCAACAAGTTTTTCCTGCATAGCGGGTTTCTTCATCATAATATTTATTCCTCTCTATGATTGTACTGCATATTCATTGTTTCCAGAATAGCACCTTCGCCTCGTGTTTTCTTCCGCCTTTTTAAGGGATTCGTGGACTTTTTTATGATTTTGCGAAAGCAAGTGGGAAAA
>CAMNGN010000175.1 GCA_946538475.1 uncultured Blautia sp. | reverse complement strand
TAGAAGAACTTAGCCGCGAAGGCTCTCCTGAGCGGCGGCTCTAGTTCTTCTTAGCCTATTGGCTCTGAGGAACAGCAGGCACCTGTTCACCATCTGATATGCCCACGGGCTGCTTTACGGCATGGGGACTGATCGGTTAAGTAGCAGCTTGCAGGATTACTTCACCTCGTTCTGTGCCGCCACCAGTTTTGACGCTCCGTACATCTCACGCAGCTTCGGCTTCTCGATCTTTCCGGTAGCGTTCCTCGGAACATCGGCCAGAATGACCTTACGCGGACGTTTATAACGCGGAAGCTTGAGACAGAAGTTGTTGATGTCCTCCACCGTGCATGTGGAACCGGGTTTCAACTGAACGATTGCAGCCGCGATCTCACCCAGACGCTTGTCGGGAAGACCGATCACCGCGACATCATGAATCTCATTGTTCGTGCGCAGGAAATCTTCGATCTGCACAGGATACAGGTTCTCACCGCCGCTGATGATGACATCTTTCTTACGGTCAACCAGGAAGATGAAACCATCCTCATCCTCCATAGCCATATCACCGGTATAGAGCCAGCCGTCATGGAGAACTTCTTCTGTGGACTTCGGATCATTGTAATAGCAGACCATGACGCCCGGGCCCTTTACAGCCAGTTCCCCGGTCTCGCCCTGCTTTACAGGATTACCGTTCTCGTCGATGATCTTGGTCTCCCAGCCATAACCGGCCTTACCGATGGCACCGACTTTATGGATGTTTTCCACACCAAGATGTACACAGCCGGGGCCAATCGACTCACTGAGACCATAGTTGGTATCGTACTGATGGTGCGGGAAGTACTCTTTCCAATGCTTGATCAGACTCGGCGGAACCGGCTGTGCACCGATATGCATCAGGCGCAGCTGATCGAGCTCATAATCCTCAAGCTTCACATCGCCGTTATCGATGGCAAGCAGCAGATCCTGCGCCCACGGGACAAGCAGCCACACGATAGAGCAGCGCTCCGCCGAGATCGCCTGCAGAATAAACTGCGGAGAAGCACCCTTCAGCAGTACGGCTTTGCTCCCGGAAATCAGGCTGCCGAACCAGTGCATCTTTGCTCCGGTGTGATAGAGCGGAGGAATGCAAAGGAAAACGTCATCCCTGGTCTGGCCGTGATGCTTCTGCTCACAAATGGCTGAATGCATCAATGCGCGGTGCGTATGCAGGATCGCTTTCGGAAATCCGGTGGTGCCGGAAGAAAAATAAATGGCAGCATAATCGTCGTCAGTCAGCTCGATGCCCGGCGCCTGGCTTGAACAGTCAGCCACCTGCAGAGAATAATCCTCCGCAAATCGAGGACAGCCATCGCCAACGTAAAACAGGAGGCGGTGCTTGCCGATTTCGTCGGCAACTTCCTCGACACGTCCGATAAATTCCGGACCGAACACCAGGATATCCACCTCAGCCAGATCCAGACAGTACTGGATCTCGTCTGCGGAATAACGGAAATTCAGCGGAACGGCAAGAGCACCGGTCTTCAGGATTCCAAAATAGATCGGGAGCCATTCCAGACAGTTCATGAGGAGAATGGCTACCTTATCGCCCTTTTTGACACCTCTTTCGAGCAGCAGATTTGCAAATCTGTTTGCTTTCTCATCAAAAACGCTCCAGGTAATTCTTCTCTTATAGTAGCTGGAGTGCTCCGGCTCGATCAGCTCAAATTCTTTCCAGGTTACCCTGCGGGTATCCTTCACCTCCGGATTGATCTCGACCAGGCAGGTTTCGTTACTGTACAATTTACTGTTGCGCTCCAACAGTTCGGTGATAGGCATTTCTTGCTCCTTTCCTGCGGATGGATGGGTTTCTTTTTATCGAATCCGCAACTCTGATTTTTTACCAATCAACGCTTTAACGCATAAAATCACTGAAGTATATAATACCCAATAATGCACAGATTGTCAACATCGAAAAAATCCGTTGACAATTCTCGAAGATGTGATATACTTGTTTTTGCAGTTTAACAAATAAAAGCGTTAAAGTTTAATGTGTTAAAGTTCAACGCGTAAAAGGTTAAGCCGCAAAAAGTTAATGTACTAAATATGAGGAGGACACTGTTGTATGGCTGTTAAATTGATTCTTCTGATTGCCTTCTTTGCCGTCATGATCGGAGTAGGGCTCAGCACCCGCAAGAATGCAGGCTCCGTGGATGGATTTGTTTTGGGCGGACGTAACGTTGGCCCGTGGCTCACGGCGTTTGCTTATGGTACATCTTATTTTTCGGCGGTCGTGTTTGTCGGCTACGCCGGCCAGTTTGGATGGAAGTACGGACTTTCCGCCACATGGGTAGGTATAGGAAATGCCCTGATCGGAAGCCTTCTTGCATGGATCATCCTCGGCAGACGGACCAGGATCATGACACATTACCTTGGCGCGGCTACCATGCCGGACTACTTCGGCAAACGTTTTGACAGCAACGCGCTGCGTATCGCTGCATCGGTGATCGCGTTCATCTTCCTTATCCCTTACACAGCGTCACTCTACAATGGTCTTTCCAGTCTGTTCGGAATGGCCTTCAATATCGATTACAAGCTCTGCGTCATTCTGATGGCCGCGCTTACCGGCGTTTATGTCATCCTTGGCGGATACATGGCTACCGCTGTCAACGACTTTATCCAGGGTATCATCATGATCTTCGGCATCTGTGCCGTTATCGTTGCCGTGATCAACGGCCGGGGCGGCTTTATCGGTGCGATCAAGAGCCTCGCGGAGTTTCCGAGTGATAACCCCGTGACCATGGGCCAGCCCGGTGCGTTCACATCTTTCTTCGGGCCGGACCCGATCAACCTGCTCGGCGTTGTCATCCTGACTTCCCTGGGAACCTGGGGCCTGCCGCAGATGGTACACAAATTCTATACTATCAAGAATGAGAAAGCTGTCCAGACAGGTACGGTTATCTCTACCATCTTTGCATTTATCATCGCCGGCGGCTGCTATTTCCTTGGCGGTTTCGGCAGACTGTTTGACTCCGAGGCTATTTACAGGGCTGACGGAAGCATCGCTTTTGACGCGATCATCCCGTCCATGCTTTCCACTCTGCCCGATTTGCTGATCGGTATCGTGGTGATCCTGGTTCTTTCAGCTTCGATGTCGACACTGAGCTCTCTGGTGCTTACTTCCAGTTCCACGCTGACACTTGACCTGATCAAGGGCAACATTGTGAAGGATATGAAAGAGAAGCAGCAGCTGCTCATCATGCGAGTGCTGATCGTGTTCTTTATCGCGATCTCGGTTATCCTGGCACTGAATCCGCCGACCTTTATTGCGCAGCTTATGGGTATTTCCTGGGGCGCACTCGCCGGCGCATTCCTGGCACCGTTCCTCTATGGACTTTTCTGGAAGAGGACCAGCAAAGCGTCTGTGTGGGCAAGCTTTGTTGTGGGCGTGGGCATCACGGTCCTGAATATGTTTATAAAATTCATTGCGTCTCCGATTAACGCAGGTGCCGCAGCGATGATCGCAGGCCTGATCGTGGTACCGATCGTGAGTCTGGTGACACCGGGGATGAATAAGAAAAAAGTGGAGAAGATATTCTCCTGCTATGATGAGAAGGTTGAGGTGGCGAGGAAGGTGGCGCTTCCGGAGGAAGAGGACTGAAGGTTTTCAGACTTCTGATGCAAGGGAGGGCCCTCACCCTCCCCCCTATTCTAGACTATACATTATTTTCTTTTTCGAGGTGGGCCTCGAGCTCCGGAGTTTTCGTGCGAGGGTGGGAACCCTCGCACTCACTGTCTCGGGGGCGGGGAGCCGCTCAGAGTTGCGAAGCCCGCTCTTCCCCTCCCCCGAACCCCCAACCCCTTCCGGGCACGCCTTCTTTTTAGCATCAAGGTGAATTTAAACATGAACCTCGGACTTATACAGCCCGAGGTTTTAATAATCTTATTATGTGTCGAAAAAGGAGTTGGCATTATCTCTCAAATTCAAGCATGAATATATGTCGAAAGAGGAGTTGGCATTATCTCTCAAATTCAAGCATGAATATATGTCGAAAGAGGAGTTGGCATTATCTCTCAAATTCAAGCATGAATATATGTCGAAAGAGGAGTT
>CAMNGN010000174.1 GCA_946538475.1 uncultured Blautia sp. | reverse complement strand
AGATGGAGCTGTCGCCGTGAGGATGATATTTACCCATGGTATCGCCGACGATACGGGCACATTTACGGTGAGGCTTGTCAGGTCCGTTGTTCAGTTCGATCATCGAATAAAGGACTCGCCTTTGTACAGGCTTCAGACCGTCTCTGACATCCGGAAGAGCACGCGATGCGATAACACTCATGGCGTAGTCGATGTAGGATTCCTTCATGGTCCTTTCCAGATCTACCTCATGAACTTTATCAAAAATATTGTCTTCCATTCTCTATTCTCCCGATTAAATATCCAGATTCTTCACAAATCTGGCGTTTTCTTCGATAAACTCGCGTCTGGGTTCGACCTTATCTCCCATAAGGGTGGTAAATGTCAGATCGATCTCCGACTGCGCCGCTTCGTCCATCGTTACCTTCAAAAGTATCCTGCGCTCCGGATCCATCGTGGTTTCCCAAAGCTGCTCGGCATCCATCTCACCGAGTCCTTTGTAACGCTGGATCTTGTTATTGTTGTCCCTTCCGATTTCCTTCAGAATCGAATCCAGCTCGTTATCATCGTATGCATACCATACCTTGCGGTTCTTCTCGATCTTGTAAAGAGGCGGCTGTGCCAGATACACATAACCCTGCTTGATCAGTTCCGGCATAAATCTGTACAGGAAAGTAAGCAGCAGTGTTGCGATATGCGCACCGTCAACATCGGCATCCGTCATGATGATGATCTTGTGGTAACGCAGTTTGGTAATATCAAAATCTTCGTGTATTCCCGTGCCGAACGCGGTGATCATCGCCTTGATCTCGGCGTTGGAATAAATACGGTCGAGCCTTGCCTTTTCCACATTCAGGATCTTGCCTCGAAGCGGAAGGATGGCCTGTGTAGCCCTGTTTCTGGCTGTCTTGGCAGAACCGCCTGCCGAATCTCCCTCAACGATGTAGATCTCACAGTTTTCGGGATTTTTGTCGGAACAGTCCGCCAGCTTTCCGGGCAGGGACATGCCGTCCAGAGCAGATTTACGTCTGGTCAGGTCTCTCGCTTTACGGGCAGCCTCTCTGGCTCTCTGTGCAAGCACGGACTTGTCTATGATCGCTTTTGCCACCGACGGGTTCTGCTCCAGATAGATCTCCAGCTGTTTGCTGACCACATTGTCGACCGCCGTTCTGGCCTCGCTGTTGCCCAGTTTGATCTTTGTCTGGGATTCAAACTGCGGGTTCTCGATCTTTACGCTGATGATTGCCGTAAGACCCTCTCTGATATCCTCACCGCTTAAATTCGGCTCGCTGTCCTTCAGGATCTTGTTCTTTCTGGCATAATCGTTGAACGTCTTAGTGATCGCGTTGCGGAAACCGACCATGTGCGTTCCGCCCTCGGTCGTATTGATATTGTTGACAAAACCATAGCAGTTTTCGGTGTAGGAGTCGTTGTGCTGCATGGCAACCTCAACCTCGACTCCGTCCTTTTCACCCTCACAGTAAATGATCTCGGGATACAGGGCTTCCTTGCTCTTATTCAGGTACTGTACAAATTCAAGGATGCCGCCCTCATAGTGGAAGCTCTTTTTCTGCTCCTTGCCCTCGCGTTTATCTTCCAGATAGATCTTCAGGCCTTTTGTCAGGAAGGCCATCTCTCTGAGACGCTGTTTGAGTGTATTAAAGTCATATTCCATCTCCTCAAAGACATCTTTGTCCGCGAGGAAAGATACCATCGTTCCTGTTTTATCGGGCTCACAATCACCAACGACCTTCAAAGAATAGACCGTGTTTCCTCTTTCGTATCTCTGGCGGTATACTTTACCTTCCTGATAGATGGTAACCTCAAGCCATTCCGAAAGAGCGTTGACCACCGATGCGCCTACGCCGTGAAGTCCGCCTGCCACCTTATATCCTCCGCCGCCGAACTTTCCGCCCGCGTGAAGGATGGTAAATACGACCTCGACAGCCGGGATTCCCGCTTTATGATTGATACCCACCGGAATTCCTCTGCCGTTATCGGTCACTGTGATGGAATTATCATTATTTATCGTTACATGGATCTCGGTGCAAAAACCTGCCAGGGCCTCATCGACCGCATTGTCGACTATCTCATAAACCAGATGGTGCAGTCCCCTTGCGGACGTACTTCCAATATACATTCCCGGTCTTTTGCGAACAGCCTCCAGTCCTTCCAGAATCTGGATCTGGTCTGCGCCGTATTCAACATTTACTGAATCCATGAATTTCCTCCTATACTTGCCCGAATGGCCCCGGGCATATCGGTATCTGCTCATCACAAATTTCAGATACGCTGTTTATTCATGTAAAAAAGCACATAAAAATACGAATATATTATAGCACAAAACCTTGTTTCTTCCAACAAAAAAAGAGGTAAAGTTAACCTTTACCCCCCAGAAAATGCTGATAAATATCGCGTTTTGTGACTCCTCTGTCCTTAGCGGCCATTTTCATCGCTTCTTTTCGCGCATATCCCTGTTTTTCATACATTTCCACATGCTTTTCTATACTGATCTCTTCCCAGGACTCCGACTCTTCCTTTCTGATCTCTTCTCTCGATTTTCCTTCGATCACCAGCACACATTCCCCCAAAGGTTTATTATCCCGGTAAAAAGCGATCAGGTCATCGAGCGTTGTGCGCATACAGGTCTCATGCTTCTTTGTCAGTTCCCGGCAAAGCGAGATCTGCCTGCTGCCGAGCGCTTCTCTCAGTTCTTCAAGCGTCCTTACCAGGCGATGCGGAGCTTCATATATCACGATCGTCCGTGTCTCCTCCTTAAGCTCCTCAAGGATCAGCCGTCTTTCTTTTTTATCCGCAGGCAGAAAAGCCTCAAAAGCAAATCTGCGGGTAGGAAGGCCCGACATGGTAAGCGCAGTGATACAGGCGGCCGGCCCCGGAACGGATGTCACCGGAATTCCCTCCTCATGACACATCGCACAGAGTTCTTCCCCGGGGTCGGAAATCCCGGGTGTCCCCGCATCCGTGATCAGAGCGATATTCTTTCCCTCCAAAAGCTGACCGACCAGATACCTTCCTTTATCGATCTTGTTAAACTCATGGTAGCTGGTCATCGGTGTATGAATGTCAAAATGATTAAGAAGCTTGA
This sequence comes from uncultured Blautia sp., assembly GCA_946538475.1. Lineage (GTDB taxonomy): Bacteria > Bacillota > Clostridia > Lachnospirales > Lachnospiraceae > Blautia_A. The sequence continues at coordinate 996 of CAMNGN010000174.1, read as the reverse complement.
TACTGTTGCGCGTATCTTCGGCAGCGATCAGGTCCGCTTCTTTAAGGATCCGCAAAACCCGGAACGTAATATCCTCAAGGTTTCCGATCGGCGTCGCGCAAAGATATAATGTTCCGCTCATAAAAATCTCCTGTTTACATTCGGTCAGATCATATCATATGATAAATTTCCAGAATCGATTTGGTATACACCCCGGGCTTCTCATACACGATCAGCGGTCTTTCAACCGTCAGACGCGGATTTCCGCCTTTACGGGCTTCGATCAGAACCATGTTGGGCTCACGGTCGATATAAGGGTACACCAGCTGCATTCGCTTCGGCTCCAGACGAAACCTGCGAAGCACCTCAAATATCTCCGCAAGTCTGAAAGGTCTGTGCACCATAAAGAACCTGCCCCTGTCCTTCAGAACATAAGCGGCTCCTTTTACCACGTCCTCCAGCGTGCAGTAGATCTCATGTCTGGCGATCGCTTTCGGCAGATCGGGATTGGTCAGTCCATGTTTGCCGATCATATACGGAGGATTGCTGACCGCCACATCAAATGAACATGCCCCAAATATCTCCCGGATATTCCTGATATCTCCCTGCATAATGGAAATTCGGTCTTCCAGATGATTGTAGCATACGCTTCTCTCTGCCATCTCAGCGCACTCTTCCTGCAGCTCTATCCCCGTAAAATGCTCTCCCTCGGTTCCTGACGCAAGAAGAACGGGAATAATTCCCGTTCCTGTTCCCAGATCCAGCACCGTCTCTCCTTTTCGCACGTCTGCAAACCCGGAAAGAAGCACCGCATCCATACCAAAGCAGAACTTTTCCGGATCCTGGATGATAAAATATCCGTTCTGCAGATCATCGATTCGCTCGTTTTTTCGAACCGGGCTCTCTGTCATGCTTTTTGGAATCTCCTTTTTTCTCACCGGATTTTTTCTTTTCCCCGGATCCTTTAGGCTCTTTATCTTTGTCCTTATCTTTGTCTTTTTCTTTGTCTTTTTCTTT
>CAMNGN010000173.1 GCA_946538475.1 uncultured Blautia sp. | reverse complement strand
ACACAGTGGTTTGAGAGAACTCTCGATGATTCCGCAAACAAGCGGCTGAGCATTCCCGAAGGATTCCTCGCGGTCGACGGTATTCTGGACCTTTGCCTCAATGTGACGGAAGGTCTGGTGGTATATCCCAAGGTGATCGAAAAACATCTGATGGCAGAGCTGCCCTTTATGGCTACCGAGAACATCATGATGGATGCGGTAAAAGCAGGCGGAGACCGCCAGGAGCTTCACGAGAAGATACGTACGCTTTCGATGGAGGCGGGCAGAGAAGTCAAAACGCTCGGAAGAGACAACAATCTGCTTGAACTGATCGCAAAGGACAGTGCGTTTAATCTTGGCATAAAAGACCTGAAAAAGGCCATGGATCCTACCAGGTACATCGGCCGTGCAAAAGAGCAGACGGAGGCTTTCCTCGCAGATGTCGTAAGCCCCGTGCTCGAAAAATACAAAGACATGCTCGGGATGCATTCCGAGATCAATGTCTGATGAGAGGTGTTGTTAAATGGTAAAGGCTGTCGTAGGCGCCAACTGGGGCGACGAGGGAAAAGGAAAGATCACAGATATGCTGGCGCAGGAAGCGGATATCATCGTCCGTTTCCAGGGCGGAGCCAACGCAGGGCATACCATCGTCAATGACTATGGTAAATTTGCACTGCATACTCTGCCGTCAGGAGTGTTTTACGGCCATACAACGAGCATCATCGGCAACGGCGTGGCACTCAATATCCCTGTGTTTTTTAAAGAATACAACGAGGTAGTTTCGAGAGGTGTGCCCGCACCGAAGATCCTGATCTCCAACCGCGCACAGATCGTGATGCCTTATCACATCCTCTTCGATCAGTATGAGGAGGAGAGACTCGGAGGCAAATCTTTCGGTTCGACCAAATCGGGCATTGCTCCGTTCTATTCCGACAAGTACGCGAAGATCGGTTTTCAGGTGAGCGAGCTCTTCGATGATGATTATTTAAAAGAAAAGCTGCAGAGAGTCATTCAGACAAAGAATGTTCTGCTCGAGCATCTGTATCATAAACCGCTGCTGGATGCGGATGAACTGTTCAAAGAACTTGTCAGCTATCGTGAGATGGTGGCGCCTTACGTCTGTGATGTGTCTGCTTATCTGTGGCAGGCGATCAGGGACGGTAAAGAGATCCTTCTCGAGGGCCAGCTCGGTTCTCTTAAGGATCCCGACCACGGCATCTATCCGATGGTTACTTCATCCTCCACGCTTGCGGCTTACGGTGCGATCGGCGCAGGGCTTCCGCCTTACGAGATCAAAAAGATCGTCACGGTGTGCAAGGCTTACTCCAGCGCGGTGGGTGCAGGCGCCTTCGTATCCGAGATATTCGGAGACGAGGCAGATGAACTCAGACGCCGCGGCGGAGACGGCGGTGAGTACGGTGCCACGACCGGAAGACCGAGACGAATGGGCTGGTTCGACTGTGTCGCATCCAAATACGGATGCCGCATTCAGGGAACGACCGATGTCGCTTTTACAGTGCTTGACGTACTGGGATACCTCGATGAGATCCCGGTGTGTGTGGGCTATGATATCGAAGGAGAGGTCACTACCGAATTCCCGCCCACATGCCTGCTTGAAAAAGCAAAACCGGTGCTGAAAACTCTGCCGGGATGGAAGACCGACATCCGCGGCATCAAAAAATATGAGGATCTTCCCGAAAACTGCCGCAAGTACATCGAGTTTGTGGAAGAACAGATCGGCTTCCCCATCACCATGATCAGCAATGGGCCGGGCCGGAATGATATCATCTACCGTTAAGCCCGGGGTAATACAGAGATGGACAAAATGAAGAGGATCCTTGCGATCATAGGCGTAGTTCTTCTGCTTGCCGTATTCTGTCTGCCGCTTGTGTATTCGAGCGGAACGGGAGAAGGTGCGCAGGAGCGCTTCCTGGGGGCGGCCGCGGCCGCAGTGTTCATTCCTATTCTGGTGTATGTACTTATGATGGCGTTCAAGGTTCTGGGTCCCAAAACACCCCAAAAGGGACAGATCAGAAACATCGTGTTCGATGTGGGAAATGTCCTTATGGGCTTCGAATGGCCGGAATATCTGGACAGTTTTGGCTTTCCTCCCGAAGAGAGAGAGAAGATCGCCGATGCCACATTCAGAAGTCAGGGGTGGAATGAGCGCGACAGAGGGAGCAGGACAGAGGAGGATTATGTGCAGGAGTTCGTGAGTCACGCCCCGGAGTATGAGGATGACATCCGCGAGGTGATGCGAAGGACTCCCGAGTGCATCAGACTGTATCCCTACAGTGAATCCTGGGTCAGCTATCTGTCAGATCAAGGCTACAGAGTTTTTATCCTGTCGAACTACAGCCGGTATATGCTGGACAGGAATCGAAATGACATGGTCTTTTTGAAATATGCGGAAGGCGCGGTGTTCTCGTGCGAAGAGAAGCTGATCAAGCCGGAAGACGCGATCTACAGGCTCCTTCTTGAAAGATACGGACTGAATCCTGCCGAGACGGTTTTTCTGGATGACAATCCTGCCAATATTCAGGCAGCTGTCAAAAACGGCATGAAGGGGATCGTGTTCCGCAGCTTTAATGAGGCAGTATCCGAGCTGGAAAAGCTCGGGGTAAAATAAAAGTACAAATGTAACTGTCAAAAATATGTTCTGACAGATGCAAAATACCGAGAAAAGAGGTTGACATACAATGAGTGACAAAACATTACTGGAACAGTGGCGGGCCATCGCCTACGATCAGCAGGCTGATAAGAACAAACTGCAGAAGATGTGGTCAGAGTATTTTGAGATCGAAAAACAGATCTATGCTCAGCTGCTGGAAAACCCCGATGAAGAAGTGAAAGGCACCGTCAAAGAGCTTGCCGAGAAATACGGTCAGTCTGTAATGACTATGACCGGTTTCCTGGATGGCATCAACGACAGCCTGAAAGAAGCAAACCCGATCGAGACCATGGATGAGGATACCGTCGTGAGCCTTGCGTTTGACAAGGAACGCCTGTATAAAAACATGGTGGAAGCCGAGGCAGACTGGCTTTACAATCTGCCGCAGTGGGAGCCCATCTTCTCAGAGGAAAAACGTAAAGAACTGTACAAAGAACAGAAAAGATCAAAGACGATCGTAAAGCCGCACAAGATCGGACGTAACGATCCATGTCCCTGCGGAAGCGGAAAGAAATATAAATTCTGCTGCGGACGATAAAATAGTTTTGGGCAGAAATAGACCGTCGACGCATATGCGCCGGCGGTCTTTGACGATCAGGAAAAATATTTGGAACGGATGATCTCGACGGGCATTTCGTGCCCGGTAAACAGCCGAAAAGCTTCGGCGCCCTGATAGAGCAGCATATACATTCCGTTGAAGGTACGGCATCCTTTTTCGGCCGCCTCGCGAAGAAGGCGGGTCTGCCTGGGATGATAGATGACATCGGCGACCGTCAGATGCGGGTCAAGCATGGAGGTGTCCGGCAGAATCGTCTCATTCTCGTGAGGGGACATCCCGACGGAAGTGCCGTTGATCAGAAGACTGCTCCTTTCCAGAGCATCTTTCAAGGCGCGGCTGTCGGCCGAATCGTGAACATTAACGGCACATTTCGTCTTTTCGGATACCGCGGAAGCCATGTGCAGCGTACGGCTGTTAAACCGGCTTTGCGGTCTGACAAAGATATTGATCTCGGCTGCACCGTCGAGGGCGGCCTGTACGGCTATGGCTGTTGCAGCTCCGCCTCCGCCCATAAGCGTAAATACGGCGCCTTTCGGATCGATCCCCGCATCGCGCACGGACTGCATAAAGCCGATGCCGTCGGTATTGTATCCGGTAAGACATCCGTTTTCGGTGACCACAGTGTTCACTGCCCCGATCAGCTCTGCACCCAGAGATACACGGTCGAGAAGAGGAATAACAGCCGTCTTGTCCGGCATGGTCAGGTTAAAGCCCGCTATCCCGCAGGCTTTCAGGCCGGCTACGGCCTCGGGCAGGGATTTTTCACCGACATCAAAACAGAGATAAACATAGTCAAGGTGAAGCAGACGAAATGCCTCATTGTGCATGAGAGGAGAGATACTGTGGCTGACCGGTGAACCGAGAAGTCCTGTAAGACGCGTGGTTCCGGTAATCTGATGAATATCCATATA
>CAMNGN010000172.1 GCA_946538475.1 uncultured Blautia sp. | reverse complement strand
TACTACATGACGCAGCGTAACAAGCAATACCTTACGTAAGGGGATTTTTAATTTTTGCGTGTCAGGTACCGAATTCACGGTGCCTGACACCATAAAATCAATTTTATGGTGTCAGGCACCGTAAACGCATCATGAACGAAATACGAACAAACTGTTAATAATCCTCCAGCCTCCACTCCTCTTTCCAATCGATAAAAACTCTCTCCCCTTCGAACCGCAGAGGGAGCCAAACATAATCCGATATGGCTGTATTCCGGTGGGAGTCGTCTCCCAGATAAGCCTGCATTTCCCTCACGGTGTCTTCCGACCGGCGTTCCGGGTCGAAGGCGTTCCGGAACAGTTCGCTGTACACATTATACTCCAGATGCTGAAGTTCGGGAAGCCACCTGTCGGCACAGGCGATGTAAAGATCCTTTTTGCCCTCCACCTTGAAAATACAGGAGATCTGTGAGTGGAAGGAAGTGTGCGTCTCATCCCCTGTATGGATATGACCCTGCACGGTATATGGGCCATGCCAGGTATCAGCAACAGCAACTTCTGTCGGATTCGGAAGATAACCGGTCGTCCCTGAGGTAACCAGATAATGCTTTCCTTTTCGGTAAAAATGCGCCGTTGCCTCGCGGACATCCGGAGGAGACACCCTCGGAAAATGCGTAGTGTAATACCCTGTCACATCGGTATAATCCGGTGTCAGATCAGCGCAGATCGTCTCACAGTGTACGCGCTCAAAATAATAGTACGCTTTCCCGTCCGGCGCAACCGCAAGGTCGAAATCTCCTGCGTCCATTCCCAGCGGACGCAGTCCTTTACGCACCATCTTGTAAGGTCCCAGAATATGGTCCGATGTCATGACCGTTTCCGTCTGCGTCCCGTTCTTGTTCATGACTTTCATCCAACACACATATTTTCCCGTACTTCTGTTGTAAATAATGTGAGGGCGGTCCAGCATCTGTGTGGTCGGGCAAAGAGGAGAATCGGGATCCTCCGGCTCCGGCGGGATGATCAGCCCCTTGTCTTCCCAGTTGTACAAGTCTGTCGAAGCATAACAACGGACGCCCCAGGTCCAGATATCATCCTGACCGGTCGTATACTCTTTGTTTTCTCCATACCGATAATAAACTCCATCTACATAAATAACCGATCCTCCATGCGCCTGGATACGTTTACCGTTCGTATCCAGCCAGGTCTGCCCGGGGCGAAAACTTGTATATTTCATTCTCTGTTCACCTCTCTTTATTTTCAGGAAATCGGCAGCCCACTCCGTGGGCTGTCACAGTCCGATTTTGCGTTCCGATCAGGAGCCTCAACCGGCGGATTATCCTTCTTTTACTGCCAGCACCGCAATACCTTCTTTTCCGGGAAGATTCAGATCCACCTTCCCCTTTACTCCTGTAAGAATCGTCTTCCGGGTCATCTCCCAGACATCGATCACATCTATCCGATAAGCCCCCGCCTGCGGAAGTTCAAGTGTCCCCACAGCCGTACAATGCCTTCCATAATACGCCAGGTACGCCTCCTCCCCGCAATGTCCGGTGTATATCCGCGTATCCTTCGTTATATCTTCGATCACTCTCTCGGCTTCCTCCGCCTGCATATCCATGACAGCGCGGACAAAATCCGTCACTTCTTCCGGATGAAGGCCCCTTTTCATTTCCTCCAGTCTTTCAAGAGAAAGGAACGTGGAAGGGACCGGCTCGAGCGGCCCCGGAAGTTCGCTCACGATCTCCTTCAGAAAAGCTATCCTCGCAGGAGATTCTCCGTACAGTTTTCCGCCCTTTCCCCACCAGAGAATATCCTCGGGATGCATGAATGTCTCGCCATGAGTGCAGTATCCACCCATCACCACACAGTGCCAGATACGATTCACCATCTCAAACCCGGACAGATGGCCCCAATGGCAGTAAATATTTCCTTCATACCCGCACTCATCGATCAGAACGGGCTTGTGAAATTCATTCCTGTATTTTTCGACCGTTATGGCATCTCCCTGCAGAGAGCAATGCGTAATGTTCTTTTTAGCAAAATCATAGTGCCTGATCATATGATGACAGCTCAACATATGTCCGTACGCATCATGCCCACTGATAAATGAATCTATCCGGTCCCAGTCTTCCGCAGTGAACGCCTTCATACAGTCATATTCGTTGGCCAGACTCCACCAGATGTTCGAAAAAGAGCTGAACCGTGCCAGAAGATAGTGCAGATATGGCAGATACTCCTCCTTTTTCATCTCCGCAAAGCCCCAATGGTCATAAGGATGGAAAAGGATCAGATCGACCTGGATCCCGTGGTTGTCGAAAATGCGGATCACCTTTTCAAAATCGTCCCAGAACCTGTAGCAGGGCCTGTGAAAATCAAACCCACCTTCAGGCTTTTTCTCAAAAGCGAACCGATCCGGTTCATTCTCATTAAAAATGTAATGCTTCGGAAACACACAGGTCCTTATCTTATCAAAAGGAGAAGCCAGCATGGTTTCCACTGTCTGACGGATAAGTTTCTCCGGCTGGTGCATCATAGCATATACCGTCGTTCCAAACGGCCGGCAGGGCGTCCCGTCCTCAAACTTCAGTGCCGTGCCATCCGGCTTCACCACGCCGTGATGGATTCCATCTTCGCAGGGAAGACATTCCTCCTCTCCCTCGCGGTTAAAAAGTCCGCTTACCTTCCAATGAACACGGCCGGTCTGCTGCGGGAGATACCGCACCACATATTTTCCTTCCCCCGCATAAAATCCGGCCACTTCTTTGCTTGTTTCCCCGCAGGTGAAAACTGCTTTCAGATCGATCTCCGACCGGGATCCTGCAGGTTCCTCTCCCTTAAAAATCAATTCAAATGTATGATATTGAAGCATATTCATTCCTCCTGCAGCCCACTTCGCCGCATACTGTCAGGCTATTTCCGCTACAGCATAAAACCCTCGGTTCTTCCCTTCGATCATGACTGTTTCCGTAACAGTAAAGGCATCTTTCAGCCGAATATCCTCCGAAGAAGAACCGACCTGCACCTCAACTTCCCCTTTTTCGATCCTCCAGCACATATCCTCGTCAAGAAATGCGGTCTGGGACGGATCAACTGTAAAGCGAATCTCCTTCTCCTCGCCCTCTTCCAGATGCACCCGCACAAATCCCTGAAGTTCCTTCACCGGGCGGATCATGGAAGCATATATATCCCGCAGGTAGAGCTGCACTACTTCCGTTCCGGCAGCGCTTCCTGTATTTTTGACTTTCAGAGATACTTCTATCTTCTCATCCGGTCTGACTTCTTTAGCGCTCAACCTGAGATCACTGTATGTGAAATCTGTGTAGCTCAGTCCGTGCCCGAAGCAGTAACGGGGAGTATGCGGCATATCCACATAATCCGCAAAGCCGATGCTTGGGCCTTGATGCCATGCCGACCCATTCGGATGATTGTAATAGATTGGAATCTGTCCTGCATTCCTTGCCGTTGTGAGCGGCATCTTTCCCGAAGGATTGTATGCTCCTGCCAGAACATTCGCAACAGCCTCCGCCGCATATTTTGCCGGAGTGAAGGCTTCGATGATCGCATCCAGGCATCCATCAGCAGCGTCACTCGAGATCGGCCTTCCATCAAAGTGCACACCGATCAGCGGTTTCCCCAAAGCAGCTGCTTTCCGAATAAAAGCATCCTGGCACGCAGGAAGATTAATGTCCGTACCGTCTACGCCTTCTGCCATCGTAGCGATGGAGCCGGAACCATTTTTTCCGCCAAGCGTCAGGATAACAGCATCTGCGTTCCAAATGAGCTCCAGAGCTTCGTCAAATCCGCTTTCATCCGATCCGCACTTTGGATATCCCGGTGCATAAAGAAACTTCGTCCCGGGAAGCATCACCTTTAGCACCTGAAGCAGATTTCGGCAATCCGGATGAAGCTTTTGAAGTATCGCATCAAACTGCTCTGTCTCATCGACCTGCACATTGGTGCCCGGAACCCGCTCATACCTAATCGTGCTTGTATCTCCTCCTGCGCCCACGCCTGCCATGGAATTAGCTGCCGCGTGGAGTGCCTCTACCATACTGAGATGTGTATAGCCGCCGAAATAATACCGGGCATTGGCAGCATGAGGCCCGATCACCGCAATAGTTTTCTCGGTTCCTTTAAGAGGAAGAACCCCGTTATTCTTCAGCAGGATAATACTCTCCTGTGCGCTATTCATCGACAGAGCTTCATCCTCAT
>CAMNGN010000171.1 GCA_946538475.1 uncultured Blautia sp. | reverse complement strand
ATAAGAAAAGAAAACGCTGAGGAGGTATAATGGACAAAAAAGAAAGACAGAGCGTTTGGAAAGCGAAAGGTACTTTCGGCTATATCTCCTCCGAGAAAAAGAGAAGAGCACTGATCACCGCAGGACTGTTCGTCCTTCCGCTTCTGGTACTGTTCGGTGGCATTTGGTACTACGGAACAAGGAACAATATCTGCACGGTCCTCGCGATCGTCGGATGCCTTCCGGGCTGCCGCTCGATCGTCAACCTGATCATGATCTGCAAATGCCATCCGATGGATGAATCCGTATACCGCGACATTTCCGCACATCAGGGTGATCTGGAAATGGGCTATGAGATGTACATGACCTTCTATGAGAAGAATGCGTACATCGATGCCGTGGCCGTGTGCGGGAACCTGGTCGTCGCATACTCCGGGGATCCAAAGATCGATGTTCGCTTTATGGAAGAGAACATCCAAAAGGTCATCCGGAAAAACGGATATAAAGTGGATGTGCATATCTTTACCGATATCAGGCGCTATACCGAGCGGCTCGATTCCATGAATGAACATGCCGAATCCCTGAGAGAGGGGATCAAGTTTAAGCCTGACGAAAAATACCCCGATCTGAGCAGAGAGCAGCTTATCCTGCATACGTTCTATGCTCTCTGTCTGTAAAGGCAGAGCATTTCAGAAAAGAGGAGTCTGTCCCGAATGAAACAGTTTATCATCGGAGAAAATGAGGCCGGACAGAGGCTGGATAAATATCTGAAAAAGCTCCTGCCCGAAGCGCCGGGAAGCTTTCTATATAAGATGCTTCGAAAGAAAAACATCACGCTGAACGGGCGTAAGGCTTCGGGTGACGAAAAGACAGGGGCGGGAGATGAGGTTAAGCTGTTTCTCTCGGACGAGACGTTCGAAAAGTTTGCCGGAAGCGGCCGCGGCTTATCTTCGGACAAAAGTTTTGCCGGGCCGTCACCTGCCGTTATCTTCGAGGATCATCATGTACTGATCATGGATAAGCCGGCAGGGATACTCAGCCAGCCCGATGCTTCAGGGGCTCCTTCCATGGTCGAATATGTCACAGACTATCTTCTGAAAAGCGGTGAACTAACGGAGGAAGATCTGCGGACATTCAGGCCTTCGGTGGTAAACAGACTCGATCGAAACACATCCGGCCTTATCGCAGCAGGAAAAACGCTTGCCGGCCTGCAGGAGCTGTCTGAGGCATTCAAAAGCCGTACAATCGACAAATACTATACGTGTATCGTGGCCGGATGCATTAAAAACGAAAAAAAGCTTAAAGGATATTTGCATAAAGACCATAAAAGTAATATAGTAAGTGTGCGGCAATTTTCCGAAGAGGGAGATCTGCCCATAGAAACAGAATACCGGCCTGTAAAAAGCAGCCCTGACTTCACTCTTCTCAAGGTGAAGCTTGTGACAGGGCGTACACACCAGATCAGAGCGCATCTTGCATCGGAAGGGCATCCGATCATCGGAGACCCCAAGTATGGTTCGCGCGAACTGAACCGCGAAGCAGAAAAGCGATTTGGTGTCAGATATCAGCTGCTGCATTGTTCAGAAATGTATTTCGGGAAGAGAACAGGGGCTCTCGAAGGGCTTTCGGAAAGAGTGATAACCTCACCGCTCCCGGAAGTTTACCGGAAGGTGACAGAAAGCGGCGGAATGCAGGACAAAAAAGCAGCACGAAAGGAGCAGAAGGATAGGATACATGAAAAAGACGGACACGGAGATGGAAAAAATGAACAATAACATTCAGGAGGATCCGAAAAAAAAGGGAGTCATGGCAGAAATACTTGAGTGGGTCAAAATGATCGTGATCGTTGTCGTTGTGGTGATCGTGATCGATGGCGTGGTGCTCATCAACGCGAAGATTCCTTCCGCTTCTATGGAAAATACGATCATGACCGGAGACCGTATCTTCGGTTTTCGAATGGCATACGGCATCAACATCGATCTGTTCGGGCTGGAATATCACAAGAAGATGAAAGACCCCGAACGTTTTGACATCGTTATCTTTAAATATCCGGATGACGAAAAACAGAGGTTTATCAAACGTATCATCGGTCTTCCGGGCGAGAAGGTCGAGATCAGGGACGGCAAAGTGTACATCAACGATGCGGAAGAGCCTCTGGATGATTCGTTTGTGAAGGAAACGCCGCTCGGAAGCTTCGGTCCGTATACGGTGCCGGAAAACTGCTATTTTATGCTTGGAGACAACAGGAACAACTCCAAGGATTCGAGATTCTGGGAAAACACATTCGTCGAGTTTGATAAGATCATCGGCAAAGCCTTGTTCCGCTACTGGCCGCTCAATACCATCAAGCTCCTCGGAGACGCATAAGGAGGTTTCAGGACTGTATGGGAACCTGGAACAGCAGAGGATTAAGAGGCTCTACTCTCGAAGAGCTCGTCAACCGTACGAACGAGCATTATCGGGAGAAGGGCCTTGCCCTTATTCAGAAGATACCTACGCCGATCACACCGGTCCGCATGGACAAGGAGAGCCGGCATATCACACTTGCCTATTTCGAGCAGCGAAGCACGGTGGACTATATCGGTGCGGTGCAGGGCGTTCCGGTCTGTTTTGACGCCAAGGAATGCAGCGCCGACACCTTTCCTCTTGCCAACATTCATCCGCACCAGGTGGCTTTCATGAAGGATTTCGAGAAACAGGGCGGAGTGGCATTCTTTCTGATCTACTTCAGTCACACCGATGATTTTTATTATCTCACGCTGAGTCAGCTGCTGATCTTCTGGACAAGGATGGAGGAAGGCGGGCGAAAAAGCTTTAAGCGGGAGGAGCTGGACGCTTCTTATTATCTTCCCAAAAAGAACGGCATACTTGTCCCGTATCTGTACGGACTGCAGAGAGACCTGGAAAATCGGGATTGACAGAAAAACGCAGAATCAGTATAATCAATTCTGCATTGTTGTGGTAACATGGCAGCGCACTAAAGTGAAATCAGGCAGGAGATATTATGGACAGAATATTTCATACTCCGGAGGGAGTCCGGGATATCATAAATGAAGAATGTGCCCGAAAGAAGATACTGCAGAACACGATCGCAGAGGTGTTTCACCGCTACGGCTATATGGATATAGAGACACCTTCTTTTGAATACTTTGAAGTTTTCAGCCGTGAGGTCGGAACGATCCCGTCCCGGGACCTGTATAAGTTTTTTGACCGGGAAGGAAACACTCTGGCACTGAGACCGGACTTTACTCCTTCGGTCTCCCGCGCCTGTGCGGTGTCCTATGAGCCCGACGAAAAGCCGGTGAGCCTGTGCTATACCGGAAATACATTCATAAACGCGTCGGGGCTGCAGGGCCGGCTCAAAGAGACGACGCAGATGGGCGTGGAGCATATCGGTGAGGACAGTGCGGAATCGGATGCAGAGATACTGGCGATGGTCGTCGAATCCCTGCTGGCCGCAGGACTTAAAGAATTTCAGGTCAGCGTAGGCGAAGTCAATTATTTTAAATCGTTGATCCACAGCTCCGGCATCTCTGCGGAGACAGAGATGCGTCTTCGTGAACTCGTCTCTCAAAAGAACGAATTTGGTGTGGAAGAACTGGTGAAGGAGCAGAATATTCCCGAAAAAGTCGCAGGTGCTTTTGTTTCTCTTCCGCAGCTTTTCGGATCGGTAGAGATTTTGGAAAGAGCGGCATCACTGACGGAAGATCCGGGTGCTCTCAATGCGCTGACAAGACTTGGGGAGATCTATGAGATCTTAAAGATCTATGGCTATGAGAAATATGTCAGTTTCGATCTGGCCATGCTCAGCAAATATCAGTATTATACCGGGATCATCTTCCAGGCTTACACCTACGGGACCGGCGAGCCGGTCGTCAAGGGCGGCCGCTATAATGAACTGATGAAGCATTTTGGAAAGCCGGCGGCATCCATCGGATTTGCGATCGTGATCGACAGCCTGATGGCCGCTTTCCAGAGACAGAAGATAGAACTGCCGGTTCCGCCTGCTGCCGAGGAGATCCTTTATCATAAGGATGAGAGAGAAGAAGCTGTGTTAAAAGCACAGAAGCTTCGCAAAGAAGGAAAAGCAGTGCGTCTGGTTCTGATCAAGGAGGAGAGTGAATAATGAGATATCTTACCTTTGCCCTGACAAAAGGGCGGCTCGCCTCCAAAACGCTCGAGCTTCTGGAAAAGACAGGCATCACCTGCGAAGAGATGAAAGACAAGGGAAGCCGAAAGCTGATCTTTACCAACGAAGA
>CAMNGN010000170.1 GCA_946538475.1 uncultured Blautia sp. | reverse complement strand
GCGAACACAAAAGGACCGTCCCCCTGTGCGCGAGGAACCGTCCCCCTGTTTCACTTTACTGAATCGACAGACTTCCCCACATCTCGCTCGGAACGAGAGAGATGTATGTCTTACCGGTGTTGATGGTAAGCGGATTGCCGTTCTTGTCAAAATACTTGGTCACGCCATCCTCAGAGTTCTTTGTCCACACGATCGGAATAGCCTGGCCCTCGGTCAGATAGTATCCCGGCTGTCCCACGTTTACAACGTTGTAGACCATGTATCCGTTCTCATCATACAGTGTGTAATCGCACTGCTGAATGATAACGTTCTTGAAAGTCATCACCTGGTTGTCTTCGCCGTCGACATGCGTCTGGCCATAGCAGGAAAGATCGTAGGTGCCTGTGCCTGCATTGTAGGTCAGAGTAGAGTTGGTGTGCTCAAACGGAAGCACTGCCTTCTGACCGGAAACAGCTGTTCCTGTTGCGGCAAGATCGACCTTCTGGCCGTACTGCACAAAGTTGAAGTGCGGGTTTGCTGCCGCAGGATTGGTGTATGTTCTGCTGATGCCGGAGTTGTTAAAGTTGTTGTCCAGATCGCCTGCAAGAATATACTCGGTAAACTCAGTGGATTTGCCGTTATCAACACGGGAGAAAGTTCCCGAAAAATGATCCTTGCCATAGTCCTTTGCAAAATACTCATCTACATAGAACGGGCCGCCGTCATGGCAGATTACCGCGTTCCACTCTGCAGCAAGCATGATGTTGGTCGGTCTTACGCTTCGGATCGAGCCCATCTGCTGTACATTTCCCCAGTCCTTAAGAAGAACCATAAGTCTGGTGATATGGCCGTTTGCGGTAGAGTTCATCAGCTCATAAACAACATCGCCCTCAGCTGTTCCGTAGTGAGGATATGCGGTAGATTCATTGTCTACCATAACTGCGATCGGTCTCTGGTTCTGAAGCGCTGTCGAGATCGGCTCGCCTGTCAGCTCACTGATATAAGTGCCCTCGGCCTGAACTGCTGCTTCTTCCGCACACACCGGAACGCATGCGATAAGCGCTGCCGCCAGCACTGCTGCCATTTTTCTGAGTTTCATAATGTTTTCCTCCTTCGTATATTAGAACACCGGCTTACATTCTTTCGGCCCGGCTCATGCCGGCTTGCCCACATCCAAAGAATGTCCGTGTTGTTCTTCCTTTTGTATTTTTCGATCATCATTTATAGATCAATATAGCCATGCCCGGTTCTATTTCACTGTAAATGGAAGCCGCGACACCCACAGGCAGATTCACACATCCGTGCGAACCGCTGCTCACATAGATGGACCCACCGAACGAGCCTCTCCAGTTGGCATCGTGCAGCCCCTGCCCTTCATAGAAAGGCATCCAGTACTGCACCGGCGTGCTGTACCCGTTCTCGGCGTTTCCGCCCGTCAGGACCGAAGGACTCTCCTTGTACGCAAGCGGGAACACCCCCGTCTGCGTCTCGGTCCCTTTTGCCACGCATCCCGATACAATGTCCGATTCGACCACCAGAAATCCGTTCTTGTAAAACCACAGATGCTGAGCCGACAGGTTGACTTCCACATAGGAGCCGGCAAGATCATCCGTACCCTCACGTGCATAGAACACCGGGTTCTCGTACTCTCCTGACACGGTATAGTAGACCGGCTCGCGGGTCACAGATTCGTTAGCCGCGATATTCTCCAGCAGCTTTTCGAGCTCGCCGTCCTCGTTGATGGTATAACCATATTCATTCATGTAATCGGGAAATTCGATGTCCGTCCCGACCGATGTATGAAAATAGCGTGTGTGATATCTGGTGTTGTATTTTTCCTCCAGCGAGAGGACATACTCTGCTGCCTTGTCCTCATCGACAGCTCCGGTATCGCCCGTAATGACGATCCAGTCGCGGATGGTATCCCACCCGAGCGTCTGTATCTGCGAGCCGAACTGATAGTTGACTTCTGCTTTGCAGAACTGATTATACACCTTCAGCTTCGAGTTCAGATCCGGATCGATTGACAGCACCTGCGGCTTAAAATAGATCTCTTTGGGAATATCCACTTTAACCAGCGTTCCGGCCTGTTTTTCCGTGGTAAACGTATTGATCGCCGATGCCACCAGATCTTTGAGAGCACTGTCCTCAAAATCGTTCCCGTAGACTTCGGGGACGATGCTGTAAGTACGGCTGCTCTCATCATAATACAGGTATGCATCCTCACTGTCAATCCGTTCATCGCTCAGATTGGCCCGGGAAGCGGCTGCCGAGAGGGTCTGCTCATCGACCGTAAAAGGTACCTGAAGCACATATGCGCTTCCGCGGATGAGACTGCTTACCAGATTGCCGAAACCGTTTCTCTGAGCGTCCAGCGCTTTCTGCAGAAGCCCTTCCAGACGGTCTCCCTCGATGCTGTAGCCGAAATCCGCGAGGGTTCCCGAAGCCTGGGAGACACCGTTTTCGTCGATCTCGACCACCGCACTGTTGTATTTTTCGAGAAGCATCTTCGACACTTCACCGACCGTCATACCGTCCGTCTCGTATCCGTTGATCTTTGTTCTTCCAAAAAAAGTATCCGTACCCGCCATCACTTTGAGGAAGATCCCTCCCGCAGCGATAACGGTTATGATGATCGAGATCAGAGCGATCAGAAGAATTTTGGCTCTGTCTCTGCTGTGTTGTTTTTCCTGCATCCTCCGCCCTCCCCTTGGCAAATTATATTACCATATTATACTACATCGCGGCGGATAATTGTACTGCGCATTTTACTACTGATGAATACCTCTGTTCTGGTCCCCCTTCGGGTTGACGCCAAACTCGTAATCCTTTCCCGGAAGAATGATGTTGAGAAGGATTCCGGCAAGCGCAGCGATGGCCAGCGCGGTAAGAGTGATCGAAGTGCCTCCGACGGTAAAAGTGATGCCATCCGAGAAGCCAAGGCCGCACACAAAGATGACGCCCATGATGATCAGGTTGCGGGAGTTGGTAAGATCCACCTTGTTCTCCACAACATTTCTCACACCGATGGCAGAGATCATACCGTAAAGCATAAAGCTTACACCGCCGATGATCGAAGACGGCATGGTGCCGATGATGGCGGAGACCTTCGGGATAAAGCTTACGATCAGCGCGAACACTGCCGCGATACGGATGACCGCCGGGTCATAAACCTTGCTGAGCTCCAGAACGCCGGTGTTTTCTCCGTAAGTCGTGTTGGCCGGTCCGCCCAGGAGTCCTGCCACTGCAGTAGCCAGTCCGTCGCCAACCAGTGTGCGGTGAAGGCCCGGATCCTCGATCAGGTTCTCTCCCACCGTAGCCGAGATCGCGGAGATATCTCCGACATGTTCCATCATTGTGGCTATCGCTATCGGTGCCATGACAAGAATGGCCGTCACGTCAAATTTGCAGATCTGGAACGGCGGAAGGCCTGCCCAGCCTGCCTCTGCGACCGCGCCGAACTGAAGGATGGCGCTGCCGTCCGGGTTGGTGATGCCGCAGGCATTCATGATGAGCGCCACGCCGTACGAAATAAGGACGCCAAGCAGGATCGGAATGATCCTCAGCATGCCCTTTCCCCAGATGTTAAAATAGATGATCACAGCGAGAGCGATCAGTGCAAGTACCCAGTTGGTCGATGCGTTGGAGATCGCCGAGCCCGAAAGTCCGAGTCCGATACAGATGATGACCGGACCGGTCACGACCGGGGGAAGATACCTCATCACTCGTTTTACGCCGATCACTTTGATGATCGCCGCCAGTACCAGGTACAGAAGTCCGGCAACCACAATACCGCCGCAGGCATAAGCCGCTTTCTCATTTGCCCCCATATCGGCAAATTTTCCGCTGCTTAAGTTTGCCACTGTGCTGAAACCGCCAAGAAAAGCGAATGACGAGCCCAGGAACGCCGGAACCTTAAATTTGGTGCATACATGAAACAGAAGTGTTCCGATACCGGCACAGAAAAGTGTGACGGCAACGGTCAGTCCCCTTGAGACAGGCTCTCCTGTTGCCCCCTGAAAATACGAATTGACAAGGATAGGAACCAGGATCGTTGCGCCGAACATGGCAAACATATGCTGTATTCCCAGAATCAGCATACGCGGTACACCGAGTTTCCTGGCATCACGAATTGCTCCATCAGATTGGTTCATTATAATTTGTTTCCTCCTTACTTTCCTTCTTTTTTTTGCCTTGTCCATTATAAGCACAAGTTGGAGATTAAAGCAAGGGGAAAACACAGGGGGACGGTCCTTTTGTGTTCGCA
>CAMNGN010000169.1 GCA_946538475.1 uncultured Blautia sp. | reverse complement strand
TTCGGACAGGGCTTTACCTGCACGATGATCCAGGAGATCAACGCCATGTGTTCCGTCATCAACGGAGGATATTACTTTCAGCCGACTCTTGTGACGGGCATCAGAGACGCGGGCGGCGGGATCGTCAAGTCGTTTTCGCAGACGCTTCTCAAACAGACGATATCCTCGAGGATCTCGGCGGATATCCGCAGCTACATGGAACTTTCGGTAAAACAGGGAACCAGTATGACCTCCAAAGTACAGGGCTACAGCTCCGGAGGCAAAACGGGAACAGCCGAAAAATTCCCTCGTGGCAACGGAAAGTATCTGGTATCCTTCATCGGTTTTGCCCCTGTGGACGATCCGCAGGTGTGCATCTATGTGGTCGTGGACGAACCGAACGTGGAAGATCAGGCAAACAGTGTGTATGCGCAGTACATCGCGCAGGGCATCATGTATGAATTGCTTCCATATTTAAATGTGCCCATGGACGAGATGACCGGAGAATGGACGCCCGAGACCGAACTGTGGGAAGGCTTTACCGGCGTGGTGTCCGGCATGTCCGATACCATCATCGATGCCAACGGAAATATCATCGATGAATACGGCAACAGACTTGACTGGGACGGCAACCGGATCGATTCGGAAGGATACCTGCTTGACAGCGAAGGCAATTATCTGATCGACGACTACGGCAACAATATCATGTCCAAGGCACTGGAGGGAAGGACGACAGAGACGGCGGACGGAATCTCGAACACGAGTGCTCCGGCACCGCTGCAGGGGGATTACGATCCCTACGAAGGCAACAATATGGAGAGTGAGGGGATCACCAACGAAGAGGCGGGAATGGAGTAACCGCCGCAGGTGATTTCGCAGAATAACTGATAAAATGAGGGTAAAGGATTATGGATTATCATTTTGTGTTTCCGATATTTATAGCATTTGCGGTGAGCGCGGCACTCGGCCCCGTGGTCATTCCGTTCTTCCGCAACCTTAAGATGCGCCAGACCGAGCGTACTCTGGGTGTTGAATCGCACCTGAAAAAAGCAGGCACCCCGACGATGGGCGGCGTGATGTTCCTGGCCGCGATACTGGTAACTTCGCTGATCTATGTACGCAGCTGTCCAAAGGTCGTGCCGGTACTCATCCTCACACTGGGGTTCGGCGCCATCGGATACGTGGATGATCATCTCAAAGTAGTGCTGCACAGGTCCGACGGACTGCTGGCCTGGCAGAAGCTGCTCCTGCAGATCGTGGTAACAGGAATTTTCGCCTTCTGCATGATCAATTTTTATCATATCGACCTGGGCATGATCGTGCCGTTCACCGGCGGAAAAACGATCGATGCCGGAATATTTGCCATCCCGATCCTTTTCTTTGCGGTGATCGGAACGGTAAACGGAACCAACTTTACAGACGGACTCGATGGTCTGGCTTCCACGGTAACACTGGTTGTGGCGGTTTTCTTTACCGTAGTGTCTCTGGTGGAAGGAGCGGGGCTTGAGCCGATCACCGGCGCGGTGGTCGGAGGCCTGATGGGCTTTCTTCTGTACAATGCCTATCCCGCAAAGATTTTTATGGGAGACACCGGCTCCCTCGCCCTTGGCGGTTTTGTGGCGGGCACGGCATATATGCTTCAGATGCCGCTGTTCATTCTGATCGTGGGTCTGATCTATCTGATCGAAGTGCTGTCGGTCATGCTTCAGGTGAGTTACTTCAAACTGACCCACGGCAAGAGGATCTTCAAGATGGCTCCGATCCATCATCATTTTGAACTTTGCGGCTGGTCCGAGACCAGAGTGGTAACCGTATTTGCCATTGTCACGGCGTTAATGTGTCTCGTCGCATTCACGGCGATGTAAAAGCAGCAGGGAGGCAGTCATGGATTTTACAGGTAAAAGAGTTCTTATTTTCGGCTCCGGAAAAAGCGGAACAGGCGCATACAGGCTTCTGTCCCGGCTGAACGCGAACTGCATCATGTTTGATGGAAATGAGAAAGCCGATCCGGATATCATCAAAAGCAGAATAGGTGAAACCGAGAAGATCGAGATCTATACCGGCAGCATTCCGGAAGAAGTGCTCAAAACTCTCGATCTGGTCATCCTCAGCCCGGGAGTGCCTACGGACATTCCGGAGGTCACACAGTTTAAAGACAGAAACATCCCGGTGTGGGGCGAGGTTGAACTGGCTTACCGTGCAGGAAAAGGCGATGTGCTGGCCATAACCGGAACCAACGGAAAGACGACCACCACAGCCCTGCTGGGCAAGATCATGGGAGACCACTGTGATTCTGTGTTTGTCGTGGGAAATATCGGAACACCTTACACATCCAAAGCACTCGAGATGACAGAAAAATCTGTCACTGTGGCAGAGATCAGCAGCTTTCAGCTGGAAACGATCGATCAATTTGCTCCGCGTGTGAGTGCGATCCTTAATATTACGGAGGATCATCTGAACCGTCACCACACGATGGAAGAGTATATCCGTGTAAAAGAACTGATCACCATGAATCAGCGTCCCGAGGATTACTGCATCCTGAATTATGAGGATGAAGAGCTCAGATCTTTTGCTCTGCGGACGACGCCCCACGTGCTTTTCTTCAGCAGCGAGAGAAAACTGCCCGACAGGCTCGAAGGCGCATTCCTCAGAGGGGACGAGATCATCCTGAAAGTGCTTCCGCAGGGGGCAGCAGAAGGTGAGCCCGAAGAGATCAGCCTGGTAAAGACGGGCGACCTTAAGCTCCTGGGCAAACACAATTTTGAAAATGTGATGGGGGCATCTCTCATGGCCTACGCCTACGGCGTGCCGGTCCCCGAGATCAGAAAGAGCATCTGCGAATTTACGGCAGTGGAACACAGGATAGAGTTTGTCGAAGAGAAGAACGGCGTAGCCTGGTACAACGATTCCAAGGGGACCAACCCCGATGCGGCGATCAAAGGTATTCAGGCGATGAACAGACCGACGCTCCTGATCGCGGGAGGATTTGACAAAGGTTCCGACTATGACGAGTGGATCCGCTCCTTCAACGGAAAAGTCAAACACCTTGTGCTGATCGGCCAGACCCGCGAAAAGATCAGGGATGCGGCGTTCCGCCTCGGCTTTTCCGACATTATCCTGTGCAACAATCTGGAAGAAGCAGTGCAGGTATGTCACAAGCTCTCCAAACCCGGAGATGCCTGTCTTCTCTCGCCGGCATGTGCCAGCTGGGGACAATTCGAAAACTATGAACAGCGCGGGAATATGTTTAAGGAATATGTTCATCAATTATGAGAAGAGGAAAGATATTTTTCTGGCTGTCGGGTATCACGCTCCTGGCTCTGATCGCCGGCGGGATGGTCTTTTTTACGACGTATGAAGTAAAAAGCGTTGAAGTTCACGGGAATGCAAAGTACACAGACGAAGAAGTGAAGGATATGGTCCTTACCGGCTTTTTCGCCGACAACACGGTGCTTGCCCCCATCTTCTGCTCCGAAAAAGGGGTGGAGGACAAGTATCTTGTCGATGGCTGGACCGTCACGCAGATTTCCGATGATACGCTGTCCATCAATTTTAACGAAAGAAAGCCGGTCGGCTGCATAAGTTATCTGGACAGTTATGTCTACTTTGACAGGAACGGTAAATTTGTCGATGCCTCCATGAACAGGGAGGAGCAGATCCCTTACTTCAACGGCATTAAGGTGAGCAAGGTGGTCGAGAACGAAAAGCTTCCGATCAAAGGAAAAGCTGTGCTGAATGCGGCGGTGACTCTTGCGACGATCTTTCAGAAAGATGCGGCGCTGCCCGATTATGTCAGCTTTAATGACAAAAGCCAGGTGAGCCTGGTTTATGACAAGGTTACAGTGAGCCTCGGCAGAAACGAGTACATCGAGGACAAGATGGCCAGAGCACAGGCGATCATTCCTCTGCTCGAAGGAAAAGAAGGCATCCTGCACCTGGAGAGTGTCACCGATACCGCAAAGCAGGTGACATTTGAGCCTGCCGGAGAGGAAACGCTGACAAAAGTCTCGACCGAATGGACCGGCGGGTACGACGCGAACGGCGAGTACACCGGCGAAGGCGAGTACGATGAGAGGGGCAAATTTGTAGGTCCTCCGCCGCTCTCCGATTTTGAGAATGCCCTCGAAAAGTGGCCGGGCGGGTACGACGGCGAAGGCGACTTTACCGGAAGCGGAGAGTACGACGCCAACGGAAATTACGTGGGCGCCGCACCGGACGAAGCCTCGTTTGCCGCACTGGGCGACTGGACCGGCGGCTACGACGAAGCGGGCGTGTTCACCTGGACCGGCGAGTACGACCGCGACGGCAATTACGTAGGCCCCAACCC
>CAMNGN010000168.1 GCA_946538475.1 uncultured Blautia sp. | reverse complement strand
TGAAGAGGGCTGAGCGATGAAAGTCAGTATGAAGATGATCAGTGAAGCCACGGGTTTTTCGACAGCGACGGTATCTAATGCACTTAATTATAAACCGGGTGTGAACCGCCAGACTGCCGAGAAGGTCTTCGAGGCTGCGCGCAGGTTGGGTTACTTTGCTGAAAATAAGGTGCATAAGATCAAGTTTGTAATCTACAAACGCAATGGGCTGATCGTGGAGGACACGCCGTTTTTTCAGATCATGACTGCGGGAGCAGAGTCCGAATGCCGGAGCAACGGTATGGAGATGATGCTCTGCAACCTGGACAGGCGGGACGCGAACTTTGACGAGCAGCTTCGCTGGATCCAGAATGATAAATCCGCTGCGGTCATTCTTCTGGGAACAGAGATGACCGACGACGATACCGACCTGATCCGCGGGCTGTCTGTTCCGTTTATCGTGATCGATTACTGGAAATCGGACATGGCGTACAATTCACTGCTGATCAACAATGCTGACGCGGCGAGGATGGCTACGGAGTATCTGATCCACAAGGGGCATCAGGAGATCGGCTATCTGAGAGGCGATTATCGGATATGTCCGTTCAGAAACCGTTCTTCAGGCTACCGCTCGGCGCTCAGACGCGCGAATGTGCCGCTCAGGGAGGAATTCATTTTCACTCTGCGGACGACGATCGAAGGCGCCTGCGAGGATATGAACCGCATATTGGATGTCGGTACGAAGCTGCCGACAGCTTTCTTTGCCGATAATGATATGATCGCGCTGGGCGCGATGAAAGCAATGACAGATCACGGGATCAGGATCCCGGAGGATATTTCGATCATCGGCTTCGATGATCTTCCTTTCTCGGCAGTCTCCGCACCGCCGCTTACCACCCTGCGTGTACCAAAGCAGGAGATGGGCAAAGTGGCCGTTCGACGGATCATGGAGATCCTGAAGAGCGGGGAGGAGCTGTGTATGAAGCAGCAGGTGCTGCCGGTGTTTATCGAGAGGGAGAGTGTAAGGGCGAGGTGAGTCACCTCGCCCTTACCTATGTGAAAACCCACCAAAAAATATACAAAATAATAATGAATTTGTGATTGTATTTTTTCGCCGCACTCTGTACAATAGAAAAGATAAAATTGAAAGAGGCAAAGAAGACGTCCAAACAAGGAGGAAATGATGGCGAAGAGAACAGACATCCACAAGGTATTGATCATCGGATCCGGCCCGATCATTATCGGACAGGCGTGTGAATTTGACTATTCCGGGACCCAGGCTTGCAAAGCGCTTAGAAGTCTTGGCTACGAGATCGTTCTTGTTAATTCCAATCCGGCTACCATTATGACGGACCCGGAGATTGCTGACGTTACTTATATTGAACCGCTCAATGCCGCGCGTATCGAGCGTATTATCGAAAAAGAGAGACCAGACGCGTTATTGCCTAATCTTGGCGGACAGTCCGGTCTTAATCTTTGTTCCGAGCTTGCAAAAGCCGGAGTGCTGGACAAATACGGCGTAAAAGTCATCGGTGTACAGGTCGACGCTATCGAGAGAGGCGAGGACCGCATCGAGTTCAAGAATACCATGGAGAGCCTTGGCATCGAGATGGCAAGAAGCCAGGTTGCATACTCGGTCGAAGAGGCGGTCGAGATCGCTTCCGGCCTCGGATACCCGGTAGTCCTTCGTCCCGCTTATACCATGGGCGGCACAGGCGGCGGACTTGTTTTCAACGAAGAAGAACTCAAAAAAGTCTGTGCGAGAGGTCTGCAGGCCAGCCTGGTAGGCCAGGTTCTCGTCGAGGAATCCGTCCTCGGATGGGAAGAGCTGGAGCTCGAAGTCGTTCGTGACAAAGACAACAACATGATCACGGTCTGCTTCATCGAAAATATCGACCCGATGGGCGTTCACACCGGCGATTCGTTCTGCTCCGCACCGATGCTCACCATCTCCGAAGAGGTGCAGAAGCGTCTGCAGGAAAAATCGTACCGCATAGTCGAAGCCATCCAGGTCATCGGCGGCACCAACGTACAGTGGGCGCACGATCCGAAGACCGACAGAGATATCATCATCGAGATCAACCCGCGTACATCCCGCTCCTCAGCGCTGGCCAGCAAGGCGACAGGCTTCCCGATCGCGCTGGTTTCCGCGATGCTTGCGACAGGCATGACCCTTTCGGACATCCCCTGCGGCAAGTACGAAACACTGGACAAATACGTTCCGGACGGCGACTACGTTGTTATCAAGTTTGCACGCTGGGCGTTCGAGAAATTCAAAGGCGTTGAGGACAAGCTGGGCACCCAGATGCGCGCTGTCGGCGAAGTCATGAGCATCGGAAAGAACTTTAAAGAAGCTTTCCAGAAAGCCATCCGCAGCCTGGAGAACGGCAGATACGGCCTGGGCCATGCGAAAGATTTCGACAAACACACCGCGGAAGAGCTGATGGAGATGCTCAACGCGCCTTCCAGCAACCGCTACTTTATTATATATGAAGCGCTCCGCAAGGGCGTTTCCCCCGAAGAGATTCACGAGAAGACGAAGATCAAGCTGTATTTCCTTCAGCAGATGAAGGAACTGGTCGACGAGGAAGAGGCTCTGATGGCGTTCAAAGGCAATGTGCCCGAGGATGCAGCGCTCATTCAGGCCAAGAAGGACGGCTTTTCGGACAAGTATCTGGGACAGATCCTGGAGATCCCCGAGGAAGATATCCGCAACCGCCGTCTGGCGATCGGTGTGGAAGAAGCCTGGGAAGGCATCCATGTGAGCGGAACCAAGGACAGCGCTTATTACTTCTCCACCTACAATGCACCGGACAAGAATCCGGTCAAATCCGATAAGCCGAAGATCATGATCCTCGGCGGCGGCCCCAACAGGATCGGCCAGGGTATCGAGTTTGACTACTGCTGCGTACATGCATCGCTGGCGCTCAAGAAGCTCGGCTTTGAGACGATCATCGTCAACTGCAACCCCGAGACGGTTTCGACAGACTATGATACTTCCGACAAGCTGTATTTCGAGCCGCTTACGCTGGAAGATGTACTCAGCATCTACAATAAAGAAAAACCGGTCGGCGTTATCGCACAGTTTGGCGGACAGACACCGCTCAACCTGGCGTCCGATCTGGAGAAGAACGGCGTGAAGATCCTCGGCACTTCTCCGAAGGTCATCGACCTGGCGGAGGACAGAGACCATTTCCGCGCTATGATGGACAGACTGGAGATTCCGATGCCGGAGTCCGGAATGGCGGTCACTGTAGAGGATGCGCTCGAGATCGCCGAGAAGATCGGCTATCCGGTCATGGTCCGTCCTTCCTACGTGCTGGGCGGCCGTGGAATGGAAGTAGTGTACGATAAAGAGAGCATGGTCGGATATATGGAAGCGGCAGTCGGCGTGACACCTGACCGTCCGATCCTGATCGACCGTTTCCTGATGCATGCGGTAGAGTGCGAGGCAGATGCCATCAGCGACGGAACACATGCGTTTGTTCCCGCTGTCATGGAGCATATCGAGCTTGCCGGCGTACATTCGGGCGACTCGGCCTGCATCATTCCTTCGCGTCATCTGAGCGAGGATGCGGTAAAGACCATTAAAGAGTACACCAGAAGGATCGCTGAGGAGATGCATGTCAGCGGTCTGATGAATATGCAGTATGCGATCGAGAACGGAAAGGTATTCGTGCTGGAGGCTAACCCGAGGGCATCGAGGACCGTTCCGCTTGTATCGAAAGTTTGTAACATCCGCATGGTGCCGCTCGCGATCGATATCGTGACAGGCGAGCTGACAGGAAGACCGTCACCGGTACCGGCGCTGAAAGAGCAGCACATTCCGTACTACGGGGTTAAGGAAGCTGTCTTCCCGTTCAATATGTTCCCCGAGGTAGACCCGCTGCTCGGACCGGAGATGCGTTCTACCGGCGAGGTTCTCGGACTTTCCGAGATCTGGGGCGAGGCGTTCTACAAGGCGCAGGAGGCTACACAGACAAGAATTCCGCTTGAGGGTACGGTGCTGATCAGTGTCAATGATAAGGATAAGCCCGAGGCTATTGAGGCGGCGAGAGAGTTTGAGGAGTTTGGTTTCCGCATCGTTTCGACCGGCGGTACCCGCAAGGCACTGAACGATGCCGGCATTCATGCTGAGAACGTTAACAAGCTGCAGGAGGGCGGCACTACGGTGCTCGACCTGATCAATGGAGGCAAGGTTGACCTGGTGATCAATACGCCGAGCGGAAAGACGAGTGCGTGGGACGACAGTTATCTGAGAAAGTCGGCTGTGCGTAAGAAGATTCCGTATATTACAACGATGGCGGCTGCGAAGGCGACCGTGAGTGGTATCCGCGCGATTCGTACCCGCGGGACGAGTGGGATTAAGTCG
>CAMNGN010000167.1 GCA_946538475.1 uncultured Blautia sp. | reverse complement strand
TCCAGTTCCATCGGAACAGTGTTCATAAAGCTCTGATACATGAAATACGCAAAGGCACATTGGTTGGTATGCAGGAAGATCATTCCCTGGTAAGTATTTACAAGGTGCAAATTTCTCATGATAAGGAACAGCGGAAGCATTGTAGTCTGCAGCGGTACCATGAAGCCGATGATGAAATACCAGCTCACAAACTTTGTAACCTTGTTTTTCCTTCTGGACACAGCATATGCCGCCATCGAACCGAAGATGATGATCAGGACTACCGAACACACCGTGATCAGAAGCGAATTGCCAAAGTTTCTCCAGAAATCCATCGTCCCGAGAGCCTTGCGGTAATTGTCCAGCGTAAAGGCAGACGGAAGACTAAGAGGTGAATCCATGATCTCTTTCTGGCTTTTGAAAGTACTTACCACCAGATAATAGATCGGTATTACGAAGATAGCACAGACAATGAGCATAATGACTTCACCGACAAAAGTTTTACCGGTGTAGCGTTCCTCTTTATTCATCCAAGTGCCTCCTCTCTCTTACGCATGACAACGTTCTGGATTACGGTAAATATGGCGATGAGGATCAGGAACAGCATGGACATTGCGGATGCAAATCCTACGCGGTTTGCGCTAACACCCTCTGTGATGATCGTCTGGGTGATCATGGTAGTAGCATAGCCCGGGCCGCCGCTGGTGAGTGCGAATGGAAGGTCGAAGGCTTTAAGGCTGCTGGTGAGCAGAAGCATAACGCTCGATGTCATTGCGGGAGCCAGCATCGGGAAGGTGATCTTCCAAAACTGCTGCCACTTGGTTGCGCCGTCCAGCGAGGCTGCTTCGTAGTAGGTGGTATCGATCATCTGCATGTTGGCAAGATAGATACAGGCGTGCCAGCCTACCTGGCACCAGACATTAACCATGATCGTCAAGGGCATTGCCAGTTTCAAATCGGAAAGGAGCAGCAGATTCTTCTGTCCCAGCGACTTGAGTACACTGTTTACAAGACCCATGGACGACGGCGAAAGAATAAAGTTCCATATGTAACCGAGGAACAGGGCACTGATTACGGACGGGAAGAAGAAGATCGCTCTCTGAATGTTTTTGGTCTTCATCTTGCCGTTCAGTACGATAGCCAGCGGAATCGCGATAGCGGTGACCAGAATCGGAGTCGCAATTCCAAACAGGATGCTGTTCTGGAAGGAGATTCGTATGTTTTTAGTCGAAAATACCTTAAAGTAGTTCGTCAGGCCGACAAAGTTAAAGCTTTGGGAAAGTCCGTCAAAATCCGTAAAAGAATAAAACAGAGTGTAGATCACCGGGATTACGGTGATGATCGTGTAGATCAGAAAAGCCGGCAAAATAAACAGAAGGTATTTGTATTCTTTTTTGAGAAATTTCATGCTTTAACCTCCTTGTTTATGGGGAGCTGCCTTATGACAGCTCCGCCTGTTTTTCGTCGAGTTCTGCAACCAGCTCTTCGGGAGTTTTGATTCCGAGGATGATTTCCTGCAGACCCTTCTGCACCATCGGATCAAGTGTGCCGGTGTTGCTCCAGTAAACGGTGGGAAGTGCGAACTGCCCGTTGTTGGCGAATTCTACGAGAGGCTCGAGAGCTTCGTCTACTTCGTATCCGATATCTTTTACCATGAAGTTTCCGGTGATTCCCTGATAAAGCTTCATCGTCTCATCTTCTGCGAGGAAGTTGAGGAATGCTTCTGCCGCGGCGGGATTCTCTGCCGTTGCGGACATTGCGATACCTACGTTAACGGCGCCTACAGTGTACTTCTGACCTTCGCTGCCTACGAACGGGAAGATACCCACATTCTTGTCCGGTGCTTTTTCGCGGATCGTTGTGAGGGACCAGGGACCGCTGATAGTCATGGCCGCATCTCCGGATGCAAATTCTTCGAGTCTCTGCTCATCGGAATAGCCTACGACCGAAGGATCCATATATCCTGTGTCGACAAAGTCGGTCTTCCACTGCTCAATGTTCTCAAGATAGCCTTCGGTGAAAGTATGCTCGCCTGCGTCGATCTCTTTGTCATAGTTCGGATTCTCGGCAAGGACTTCTGTGTCGTGGATCCAGTACATCAGGTCCGGAAGGGATGTACCGCTGATGGAAACCGGCTTGATTCCCTGATCGTAAAAGGCTTTGCAAATGTTGAGGAAATCTTCATAGGTTTCCGGAACCTCAAGCCCGTTCTCCTCGAACATATCTTTGTCGTAGAATACGCCGCCGATCCAGGCATCATCGACAAATGCGTAGGTGGTTCCGTCTACTGTGTATGTGTCTCTGTATGTTCCGGTGATGTCCTTCATGCATTCAAGATCATCGAGCGGAGCCAGATAGCCGGCAGCTGCAAAACGTGCTACAGGGGGCTGAATATAGAATACATCCGGAAGCTCGCCGGAGTTTGCAAGAAGCGTAAGTCTCTGGCTGTACTGGTTGTTCTCTGTGGAAACATTCTGGAAGTCGACCTCTACGTCGGGATATTTCTCCTGAAACGCGTCGAGGATCGGCTGGAACTGGCTCTGATTGTACCAGCTGAGGAATGTGAGTGTGCCGGACACTTCTTCGGCGTTAACCGTTACGATGCCGCCGGTCAGCATGACCGATGCTGTCAGAGTGCCTGCGAGGATCTTGGTGATGTTTTTTCTCATGCTCGTTTCCCTCCTGAAATATGGTTTGTCTTGATTTGTTTGATGAGCCAAGTATAACAAGATTAACGTGAAGGATATCACTACCAAAAATATGAATTTTTGTCAAAAATTACGATGGTACCGGGTACCGTGAATAAGCTATGAACAAGGGGACTTGAAATAGGCCTATTTCAAGTCCCCTTGTTCATAGTTTATTCACGGTACCCGGTACCATCACTCGTTTTCACTTCCCATACTTCTTCCGATACTTCCCCGGCGTGATCCCTTCCAGCTGTTTAAACTTGCGATTGAAGTGCGCCTCCGTCTCATAGCCTGCCTTTTCGGCGATTACGGCGATGGGAAGATCTGTTTCGGTCAGCAGACGGCGGGCGTTGCGGATACGCATCTGTGTCACATAATCCCAGAACTTGACTCCGGTGCCGTCGTGAAACACCTTTGAAAAATGGTTTCTGGAAAGCCCCACATAATCGGCAGCGTCCTGCAGGGAAAAGTCGACTTCTCCGCAGTGCTGCGTTGCGTAATATCTTGCTCTTCTGATCACAGAGCTGTCACCGTTGTCCTGCAGCTGCTCCGCTATCCCCTTTTCCAGATCACCCAGCAACCTTTCCAGAAAACGACGGAGTTTTTCGGGGCTCTGGCAGGCCATAAGCCTGGGAGGGTCGATGTGCCTGAGGCTCGAAGCCGCAAGTTCTGTGTCGGGATAGGCCCTGACCAGAGCGGTCTTCAGCAGGATCAGGATATCATAGACTGTATTGATCAGTTTTTCAGGATCCGTATGTATTTTTTCATACTCACCTGTCAGGGTGAAGACTTGCTCCCGGAGGGCAGACGAATCTGCGGTTTCGACGAGCATTCTGATTGAAGCTTCGTTGTCACCGGAGCCGGGCGAGGGTGCAGGTGCCGCCGTTTCGTCCTTCCACACTGCGATGCTTCTTCCGGAAAAAAATGTACTGTCCACTGCTTTTTTCGCGCAGAACATTGCCTGCAGCAAATTGTCCTCGCAGTCTGCGGTGCCGCAGACGCCGGGAATTCCTGCCTTGTCAAAAGCAGCCAGGATGCGATCCGAAGTGATCGCCCGGTCATCCGCAAGCAAAAAGACTTCATAGTTGTTGATCTGCACCGAGAGGAGCTCTCTTTCGGTGATTTTCGGGAGCGTTTCTTTTACTGTTTCCTCTGTACCGCTTAGATAATCCTTATATTCGGGACAATATAAACGAACGCAGAACACACGTGCCACTTTCTGTGCATACTCCGAGCGCTCATCTACAGGTTCGTCTCTCAACCTTTTCAGATAGTTTTCGCGAATCTCCGACTCGATCAAACCTGCCCGGAATTTCTTTGTGTCACTCTTCTCTGCTTTCTCCTGCTCCAGTTCGGAAACGACTTTTCGGATGAGAGCCTCCAGTTTTTCCTCATCGAGAGGTTTTAACAGATAGCCGCTGACTTTATTCTCGATGGCGCTCTGTGCATACTCAAACTCTGCATAGGCGGAAAGAAAAATAATTTTCACATCAGCATCACTCTTTCGGATCATCTCTGAGAGCATTACTCCGGTCATTCCGGGCATGCGTATGTCAGCGATAATGATATCCGGTGAAACACGGCGGCACAACTCCAGTGCTTCTTTCCCGTCGGAAGCCGTCCCTGCAATCGTGATGCCAAGTTTCTCCCAGTCGAGGACACATGTCAGCAGTCTCAAGGTTATCGCTTCATCATCGACAAAAACTATTTTGAACAAATCTGTCACCTCTT
>CAMNGN010000166.1 GCA_946538475.1 uncultured Blautia sp. | reverse complement strand
GGCGTCAGCCCCTACAACATCCTCGCCATCACCTTCACCAACAAAGCCGCCGATGAAATGCGCCAGCGAGTCGATCGCCTTGTCGGCCTCGGCAGAGAAGCCATCTGGGTATCCACCTTCCACTCAGCCTGCGTGAGGATCCTGCGGCGGCACATCGATTTCCTGGGCTTTGACAACCATTTTGCGATCTACGACACCGATGACCAGAAGTCCGTGATAAAAGAAGTCTGCCGCAGCCTTAATGTAGACACAAAACTCTTCAAGGAGAGAGCCCTGATGGCAGAAATCTCCCACGCAAAAGACAAGCTGCTCACCCCCGACGATTTCGAAAAGGACGCCAACGATTTTAACAAAAGAAAGGTCGCCTCGGTCTACCGCGAGTACCAGAGCCGCCTCACCAAAAACAACGCCCTTGACTTTGACGACCTGATCATGAAGACGGTAGAACTCTTCGAGAAGCACCCGCAGGTCCTAGACTACTATCAGGAGCGTTTCCGCTACATCATGGTCGACGAGTATCAGGATACAAACTACGCGCAGTTCCGCCTGGTAGAACTGCTTGCCGAGAAGTACCGCAACCTGTGCGTGGTAGGCGACGACGACCAGTCCATCTATCGTTTCCGCGGCGCCGACATCCGCAACATTCTGGAGTTCGAACATTATTTCCCCGACGCAAAAGTCGTCAGGCTCGAGCAGAACTATCGTTCCACAGGCAATATCCTGGAGGCGGCAAACAACATCATCGCCAACAATACCGAGCGTAAGGCAAAGCGGCTGTGGACCGAGAACGAAGAGGGCGAAAAGGTTCATTTTCGTCAGTTCGCCACCGGCTTTGAGGAAGCAGAGTACGTGACCGGGGAAATCGCCAAGATGCACAGAGACGGAAAGTGCAGATACAAAGACTGCGCAGTGCTTTACCGTACGAACGCCCAGTCCCGTCTGTTTGAGGAAAAGCTCCTGGTTGCCAATATTCCGTACAAGATCGTCGGCGGCATCAACTTTTATGCGCGCAAGGAGATCAAGGACCTTCTGGCGTACCTTCGTACCATCGACAACGCCAGGGATGATATCTCGGTCAGAAGAATTCTGAACGTACCGCGAAGAGGCATCGGAGATACAACGCAGGCCTATGTGCAGGAATACGCCGATCAGATGCAGATCGGATTTTATGATGCCCTTCGTGTGGCCGAGGAGATTCCCGCGGTGCGAAGAAGTCTCAAAAAAATCGACTCCTTTGTCACCTTCATCCAGGCATTCCGCACCAAGGCCGATGTTTTGACGGTCAGGGAGCTGCTGGAAGATGTGATCGAAGGCACCGGCTATGTAAAAGAACTGGAGCAGGAGAACACAGAGGAGGCCAAAGCCAGGATCGAGAACATCGACGAGTTGATCTCGAAAGTGCAGGCGTATCAGGATGCCGCAGCGGACCGCGGCGAAACGGCCACCCTTTCGGGCTTCCTTGAGGAAGTTGCGCTTGTGGCGGACATTGATACGGTGGATGAGGCGCAGGACTATGTCCTCCTGATGACCCTCCACAGTGCCAAAGGCCTTGAGTTTCCGCATGTTTTCCTCACCGGCCTGGAGGACGGCATTTTCCCGAGCCGCATGTCTTCCTCGGGGGACAATGATTCCTCACTTCAGGAAGAGCGCCGCCTCATGTACGTCGGTGTTACGCGCGGAATGAAAACCGTCACGATCACCTGCGCACGCCAGAGGATGATCCGCGGCGAGGTGCAGTTCAACAATGTATCACGCTTCGTCCACGAGATCCCCCGCGAGCTTGTCGATCTTGGTTACACCGTACAGGAAAGAAAGCCGGACCGCGAAAAGATGCTCGGCGGCGACAGCACATATTCCCGGATGAAAGCGGCTTTTCAGTCGAAGCCTTACAGCAGCACTACCGCGAAGAGCGCGCAGACTTCGGTTCAGAGCGCCGGGAGCCTTGAATATGGCGTAGGCGATACAGTGCGTCACATTAAATTCGGCGTCGGTCTGGTGACGGACATCAAAGAGGGCGGCAGAGATTACGAGGTCACCGTCGATTTTGACCGCTTCGGCGTCAAAAAGATGTTTGCCGGCTTTGCTAAACTTAAGAAAATTTAAACGAATTGATATTCATTGTAGAAATAACGAAAAGAACATGCTATACTGGAGAAAAGCATGTAAATCATGAAACGGAGGTGCCGACAGATGAAAATCACCAAGGAAAAGCTTTTAGGTTTGTTAGCATTGCTGGACATCAGGAATAAGCTTGCTGAAGAAAAGAAGAAAAGAGTGCTGATCATCCTGGCGATCATAGCTGCCGTTATCGCTGTTGCGGCTATAGCCATCGCAGTATATCGGTTCTTTGCTCCTGACTATCTGGAGGATTTCGAAGATGATTTCGACGATGAATTCGACGATTTCTTCGAGGATGAGAGCGAGGCCGAGCCCGCTAAATAAGTTGCATTTCATGAGTAGCTCCGGATAAATGCCGGAGCTATTTTCTTAGAACCGCAAATATTGCCTTGCGGTCATAATAAACGCATCGCTCCGGTGCGGTATCAAATGTATATATACGGGAGGGAGAAAACAGATGAAAAGCGGACGCTATCCTTGGAGAAAGCTCATACTGATCGCAGTGTCCGTATGCATCCTGGCAGGAGGCTGCGGAAAGCAGGAAAAGGCTGAAGACGAAACCACACAGTCGAGCCTGGGCGTGGACAACCAAATAGCAGGTTTCCTTTTTAATTTTGACAAAAGCTCCGAGACAGCCAAGATGGTAAAGGATAAAGACAGAGGCATTTTCCCGGTGAGTGTGACGTGGGCTTTTGCCGATAATCTTAAAGTGCATGAAAAAGCCCCGGTTTATACATCGGAGGATCCCGAGTTTATCAAAGATCTCTATTATGCGCTCAGTAATACTATTGTCATGGGGAATGCGTTTGACTTCTCGGAAGAAACGCCTTTCTTTATCGAGATCACACTGGATGACGGGGGAACGATAAGATACAATTTTGTCTCGCTGAGTGTGATTCGTCTGAGCGAGCAGAACTACGTTATCGAGTCGGACGGTAGTTTGTGGCGTACGCTCCGGGAGGCTTCTAAGAATCATGAAAAAGGGTGAAATATACGAGGGCGTCATCGAGAGGGTAGACTATCCTAACCGTGGCCTGATCCACATCGATGATGCGGATATCATTGTTAAGAACGGCATCCCCGGGCAGAAGGTCCGCTTTCGGATCAACAAAAAAAGAGGCGGACGATGCGAAGGGCAGCTGCTCGAGGTGCTGGAGAAGTCTCCGCTGGAGACCCGCGGAAAGCAGTGCGGCATCTTTCCTGCCTGCGGCGGCTGCATGTACCAGACCATGTCCTACGAATCGCAGCTGGACATGAAGGAACAGCAGATCAAACGCCTGCTCTCCTCCGTGATCCCGGAAGAGATCGAGAGCGTCTGGGACGGGATCATAGCGAGTCCTTCGGAGTTTGCGTACCGCAATAAGATGGAATTCTCCTTCGGGGATGCCTATAAGGGCGGCCCGCTGACGCTGGGGCTGCACAAAAAGGGGAGCAGCTACGATGTGCTTACGGCGTTCAATTGCCGGCTGGTTCCTCCTGATTTTGTGCGTATTCTGAACACCGTCCATCAGTATTTTCTGAACAGGCCGGCTCCGTATTATCACAAAATGCAGCATATCGGATATCTCAGACATCTGCTGCTTCGCACGGGCACAAAGACGGGGGAGATCCTCGTCCATCTGGTGACGACAAGCCAGATGTATATCGACTTGAGCCCGCTGGTGAGAGAGCTTCTTGCCCTGCCCCTCGACGGAAAGATCATCGGAATTATCCACGTGATCAACGATTCTCTCTCCGATGTGGTGCAGAGTGACCGCAGCATCGTCCTGTGGGGACAGGATCATTTTTACGAGAGTCTGCTGGGGCTTCGTTTCCGCGTCAGCAGTTTTTCTTTCTTCCAGCCGAATTCCGGGGCAGCGGAGCTCCTGTATACCAAGGTCCGGGAGTACATCGGAGATGTAAAAGATCAGGTGGTGTTCGACCTGTACAGCGGAACCGGAACTATCGCTCAGCTGGCTGCGGCGGTGGCGCGTGAGGTGGTGGGTGTGGAGATCGTCGAGGAGGCAGTGGAAGCTGCCCGCAGGAATGCTGAGCTGAACAACATTACCAACTGCAGGTTCATCGCCGGCGATGTGCTTAAGGTGCTCGATGAACTGGGGAGCAAACCGGATACCATAATTCTCGATCCACCCCGCGACGGCATCCATCCCAAAGCGTTGCCGAAGATTCTGAGCTACGGCGTGGACCGGATCGTGTACATCAGCTGTAAAGCCACCAGCCTTGCACGCGATCTCCCCGCGTTTTTGGCGGCGGGGTATCACGTGGAGAAGGTGTGCTGCGTGGATCAGTTTTGCCAGACTTACCA
>CAMNGN010000165.1 GCA_946538475.1 uncultured Blautia sp. | reverse complement strand
TTCACACATCCGGTATAAACAACAGATCATGATTGACGCTCGTATAAAACAGCTTCCTGAACTCCGCCCTGTCCTGTGTCTCCCCCAGGATCCACATGGTCTTGGCGATGACAGCCTCCAGGGTCATGTCGTAAGATTCAGGAATATTATAAGCATTTTTTACCGCATGCCCAACCTCATAGACAGACATATCGCTCCCCTCGTTAGGCACCTGGGTGGCCATGACGACCTCTTTACCTGCAGTCGTCCACTTGCGGATCGCTTCGCGAAAACTGTCATCTCCGTAGTCGGGAATGCCTCCGACACCAAATGATTCGATGATGAGCGCATCGTACCTGTCCATCAGTATATCCAGAATATTGCCGTCGCTCCCCGGAATCATTCGATATAGAAACACCTTGGAGTTGATCCTGTCATAGAACCTTATCGGGGCCTTGTTCTGCCCTTTATCATCGATATAGAAGATGATCCTGCGGTCCTGAATGACGGCTATCGGAGGATAATTGATGCTGGAAAAAGCATCGTAGCTCTTGGTCCGCTCTTTCTTCGCGCGTGTTCCGGCGATGACCATCCCGCCAAATACGATACACACATCGTGTGAGCGGTCGTCCGCCGCAAACCGCACACTGTCCATCAGGTTTGTTCTGGCATCCGTGTCGGGCAGGTCGATCGGACGCTGTGCACCGGTTATCACTATAGGCTTATTGCTGTGCTGCACCAGGTAAGACAAAGCCGCTGCCGTGTACGCCATCGTGTCCGTACCGTGACAGATCACAAACCCGTCATAACTCTCGTAATGTTCACGGATCAGCCCGGCCAGGATCAGCCACTGCCTGTAATGCACATTTGTACTGTCCAGACTGAAAGGCTGAATCACATCGATTCGGCTAAAATCCTTCGCCTCGGGAATATACCCAAGCAGCTCCTTTCCCGAGATCTGCGGGGAAAGGCCTTTTTCCGTGTGGCGCGAGGCGATCGTCCCACCTGTTGCGATCAATAGTATTTTTTTCATCTTATAAATCCTCACAGCTCATTTCTGTTGATGAACATCCGGTTTATGTGTACTCTTCTTTTATCAAGCAGCACCTCGGCCGATACAAGTGATTGTATGCCTGTATTTTTTGATACATTCATCTTCCTCTTATCTCCAGTCTGTCCAAAATTCCCTGCACGCTGACATTCGTGTGTGTCAGGTACATTCGCATCGCGTCCTTGATCCATTCAAGCGGCGCACCGGTCTTCTTCTGTATTTTTTCGGCAGAAAATCCCTTGTCTGTATACTTTATGATGCGTTTTACCAGGGCGTATTCATGTCCGTTTTTGTTTCCCGTTTTGTTTTCCGCGGAAGTTGTCTGCGTTGTATATGGCAGGGACTGCTGCTTAACTGTCGGCATCTTGTCTGATTCTTCCTGCATCTCTGCCATATATGCAACATCTGAATTGATCTGTCGCCCTGCCGCATTTACTGTATCTGATCTGCTCTGTCGTTCTCCCAAATATGCTGTCTTCGCATGCCCATAGTAGACAGCTGTCGGCTTCCTTGCAAGCAGCTTCTCCCAGCTTTGTCCAATTTGCGTGCCCTGATGCATCTCCAGTTCATAAAGCGGATTTAAATCTCCCACAAACAAACTGCCGTCATCCAGCAGCAAAGAAATGCTGTCATCACTGTGCCCGGGCGTGGCAATGATCTCTCCATCTATCCCAATTTCTGCCAGAAAGCTGCGGCTGTCTTTAAGATCGATCAGCCGGATCTTTCGATCATCGATCGGGCAGAATCTTTTTTCGGGCTCCCTCTCAAAAATACGATCAGCTGAATGAATGAAATCCTGCTGTACATCCGGCACCGCAATCACTGCGCCACAGTCAGCTATCTCCTGCGCAATGCCGCAGTGGTCGGGATGAAAATGCGATATTAATATATAAGAAATCTTTTGAACCGGAATCCCCTTTTCTCCCATCTCTCTGCAGAAAGCACGGAATGTTCCGGCCCAGCCGGTATCAAATAAGAGCAGGCCATTCGTTCCCTCTATTAAATACGTGTTTGTCGAAGAATATTTTAGCTCGATAATCTGCATGATTTTACCTTGTCCTGAAACCGTACTCATACCTTACAACCGGAATACTCTTGACTGCCATGTTTTCAATGCGGACAAATGTTCCTCTCTCAATGGCGAGTATCACCTGATCGATGCTCTCCTCTTCTCCCTGGATCTCCATGGAGACCGAGCCGTCCCATTCATTCTTTACCCATCCTGTACAGCCGTACAAATCGGCCGCATGCCTCGCTCTGTACCGAAATCCGACACCCTGTACAGAACCATAGAATACTATATGTTTTCTGATCACCTTACAAACCCCTTACTTCACGAGTCTCCGTAATTTCTGCTGTCTTCTAAATACTTGTATCATATCATATGTGTTATTTTCTTTCAATTTACTTGCCCGTACTACGAATCTTACACCTTCTCTTTTTCCGATGCCTCTTAGCAAGTTTTGTCATAGCCGGTACCTTGTCTGAGCCGAGTGTATTTTGTACACGCATTATACTATATAGTTATTCCGTGGAATTCACTCATGCCTCCCGTACATATAATTGTGAGAACGATAAAGCTCACAAACAAAAAACGCTCGCACAAACAGCGAGCCCTGCAAAATAAAAAAGCAAAGAAAAAGTACAGATAAATGAAAAGGAGATAATTACCATGAGCGAAATGAACAAAATCAACAACGAGACACTTGAAAATGTAGCAGGCGGATGCGACGGATGCTCGCAGGGATGGGTATACGCAACAGTACACGGTGTAGTACATTATGACTCCAGCTCCTGCCTGACACTTCGCGACTGCCCCGGCGGAAACGTAAGATATACAGATGCCGGCAGACCGATGGGTTGGCAGAACGGTGATTGTGCTCTTATTCAGCCGAGCACACGCCAGGGCGACTGGGTAATGGCTCAGTGGAACGGCTACATCGGCTGGACCAACGCAAACTACCTTTACTACTAATTAACCGATAAAATAAAACAGGGCGGCAGCTGCCGCCCTGTTTTATTTTTTGGGTCAATGGGGACGTTTCTCAGTGGGTCAATGGGGACGTTTCTCAGTGACCCATTTTTTGCAGGCAAAAATGGGTCACTGAGAAACGTCCCCATTGACCCAATTTACTCACGTGACTCACACTTGACTCCGAGAAAAAAAGTCTTATAATAGGAAATCGTGAAATTTCCGTACTAAAGTATTCTTAATGTATTATACTCAATACAAATGGCCGGAAATCATAAAGACAACAGAAAAGAGGCAGAATATTTTGAACAAAGACCTGACTGTAGGAAAGCCCGACAAGCTGCTTTGGCAGTTTTGTTTACCGCTATTCGGAAGCGTCATCTTTCAACAACTCTACAATATCGCAGACAGCCTTGTCGCCGGCAACTTTATCGGCGAAAAAGCGTTGGCAGCCGTAGGTAACAGCTACGAGATCACCCTGATCTATATCGCATTTGCGTTCGGATGCAATATCGGCTGCTCTGTGATCGTATCTACTTTTTTTGGAGCCAGGCAGTACGGCAGCCTGAAAACGGCAGTATCCACCGCTATGATAGCCAGTGGGGCAGTGTGCCTGATACTGATGCTCACAGGAATTCTCTTCTGCGACAATCTCCTGAATCTGATCAGAACACCACAGGAAGTTTTCGCAGATTCAAAGCTATACCTGGACATTTATATTTGGGGACTTCCGTTTGTTTTTTTCTATAATATTTCAAACGGTATCTTCACTTCTCTGGGAGACTCAAAAACACCGTTTTATTTTCTTGCAGTTTCCTCTGTCAGCAATATCCTGGTGGATATCTGGTTTGTGGCAGGTTTTCATATGGGCGTTGCCGGTGTGGCGTGGGCAACTTTTATCTGCCAGGGTGTCAGCTGCGTACTTGCCTTGACGGCTGTGTTAAGACGATTAAAGAGCCTTCCCAATACCGGAAAATATGCTCTTTTTTCCTGGCCGATCTGCAAAAAATTTGCCGGGATCGCTATTCCCAGCACCCTTCAGCAGAGTTTTGTCTCTATCGGCAACATCATTATACAGAGTGTTATTAACGGATTCGGTCCCGGTGTCATGGCCGGATACTCGGCTGCGATCAAGCTGAATAACCTTGTCATTACTTCGTTTACCACCCTCGGAAACGGTGTGTCCAATTATTCCGCACAGAATATAGGCGCAGGCAAGATAGAGAGAATACCCGAGGGCTTCAAGGCAGGTCTTAAACTGGTGTGGCTTCTTTCTCTGCCATTGGCAGTTTTATATTTTGCCTTTCCCAAAACGCTGCTGCTGTTCTTCCTCAGGGAGCCATCAGCGGAATCTCTGCATACAGGCATCATGCTGCTGCGGATCCTTTCGCCGTTTTACTTTGTCATTTCCGCAAAGATCGTGGCGGATGGTATCATGCGCGGCGCCGG
>CAMNGN010000164.1 GCA_946538475.1 uncultured Blautia sp. | reverse complement strand
TACAGCTATGAGGATATCGCGCGTGAGTATCTGGGCGGCATGCTGGTTCCATCGAAAGAAGAACTGCTGGGCAAGCTGTCTTATGAGAAGGCGATGGAGCAGAACGAAGAGGCGGTGCAGAGGTGCGCCGCAGCCATGGCGGAGATTCCGGTGCTTGCGCGGGAAACGCTGGAAGAAAGGCTGCAGGGCGAGAACATGCTGAGCGTCTTCCGCGAGATCGAGCTGCCGCTCATCTTTACGCTCGACGATATGGAAAAAGCCGGCGTCAAAGTCAGGGGAGACGAGCTTGCATCGTACGGCCAAAAGCTGGAAGTGCGCATTGCAGAACTGGAAAAACAGATATGGGAACGCGCGGGTGAGGAGTTCAACATCAACTCTCCCAAGCAGATGGGCGCGATCCTTTTTGAAAAGATGGGGATCCCCGGCGGAAAGAAGACGAAGACAGGATACTCCACCGCAGCGGATATCCTCGAAAAGCTTGCACCCGAGCAGCCGATCATCAGAGATATTCTGGAGTACCGGCAGCTGGCAAAACTGAAATCGACCTACGCCGACGGCCTTACAGCGGTGATACAGCCGGACGGACGTATTCATTCTACGTTCAACCAGACCATCACGGCTACAGGCAGGATCAGCAGCACCGAGCCGAACCTGCAGAATATCCCCGTGAGGATGGAGCTGGGGCGCGAGATCCGAAAGGTATTTGTGCCCGAGGACGGATACGTCTTTCTCGATGCGGACTATTCGCAGATCGAACTCAGAGTGCTTGCGCACATGTCGGGCGATGAGAATCTGATCAGTGCTTACAGAGAGGCGCAGGACATTCATCAGCTGACCGCGTCACAGGTGTTCCATGTACCCTTCGATGAAGTGACGCCGCTCATGCGAAGAAACGCGAAAGCGGTCAACTTTGGGATCGTGTACGGCATCAGTTCGTTCGGACTCAGCCAGGATCTTTCGATCACGCGAAAAGAGGCGGCTGAATATATCGAAAAATATTTTGAGACATATCCGAAGATCAAAGAATTCCTGGATTCGCTGGTAAAAGACGCGAAGGAGAAAGGTTACGCCGAGACGATGTTCGGTCGAAGAAGACCGGTGCCGGAGCTGAAATCGAGCAATTTCATGCAGCGGTCCTTCGGCGAGAGAGTCGCCATGAACTCCCCGATCCAGGGTACGGCGGCCGACATCATCAAGATCGCGATGAACAGGGTAAACAGAAGACTCGCGGAAGAGCTTCCCGACGCAAGGCTGGTCCTTCAGGTTCACGACGAACTGCTGATCGAAGTGAAAGAGGAGGATGCGGCAGCGGCCGGCGACATTCTTATAAACGAGATGAAGAATGCCGCAAAGCTTAAAGTGGAGCTTGAGGTGGATATGCATCAGGGAAGCAGCTGGTACGAGGCAAAATAAATATGAAAATAATAGGACTTACAGGAGGGGTCGGAGCCGGCAAAAGCCGGTTTCTGACCTTTTTGCAGGATAAATACCATGCATTTGTCATTCAGGCGGATCTGGTCGGACATCTGGTCATGGAACCCGGAATGGAATGCTACGATCCGGTGATCCGTCTTTTCGGGCCGGAGGTCATAAAAGAGGACAAAACTATTGACCGAAAGAGGATTTCCGATGTAGTATTTGTGGAGACAAAAAAGAGGGAGCAGCTGAATGCCATCATTCACCCGGCTGTAAAGCGTTATATCCTAAAGGCGCTGGAAGCCGAGCGGGAGAGCGGGCGTAAGCTTGCCGTGGTTGAGGCGGCGCTTCTTCTGGAGGATAATTATCAGGAGTTCTGCGACGAGATATGGTATGTATACGCGTCCGAGGACGTCAGAACCGAAAGACTTATGGAGAACCGGGGCTACTCCGAGGAGAAAGCGCGGGGCATCATGGCGGCGCAGAAGCCGGATTCCTTCTATCGTACATATGCCGATTTTGTCATAGACAATTCGGGCTCCGCATCCGATGCGGAAAGACAGATCATGGAAAGGCTGAATACATATGAGATTCTGTAGTATTGCCAGCGGAAGCAGCGGCAATTGTATCTACGCCGGGTCGGACAGCACACATCTGCTGATCGACGCCGGCATAAGCGGAAAAAGAATTGAGTCGGGGCTGAATGCTCTGGAACTGACGGGGAGAGATATAGACGGAATACTGGTCACGCACGAACACGCCGACCATATTCAGGGGCTGGGAGTTCTGGCCCGCAGATATCATGTGCCGCTGTACATGACGGGCGGCACTGCGTTTGCACTTTCAAGGAGCAGTTCTTTGGGAAAGATTCCCGACGGACTGATCCATGAGGTACGGGAGGACGAGCCCTTCTATATCGGAGACCTGAAGGTGCTTCCATTTACGATACCGCATGACGCGGCCCAGCCTGTCGGATTCAGAATAGAAAACGGCACCGGTGCTGTCGGCATCGCCACTGACCTTGGCAAATATACAGAATATATCGTGGATAATCTGAAAGGCCTGGATGCTCTTCTCATCGAGGCGAACCACGACGTCAATATGCTGCAGGTGGGAAAATACCCGTACAATCTCAAGCAGAGAATTCTGGGCGACAGAGGCCATCTTTCCAACGAGAATGCCGGAAGGATGCTGTGCGAGCTTCTGCACGACGGTACAAAGGCTGTCCTTCTGGGGCATCTGAGCAAAGAAAACAACTTCGAAGAGCTGGCGTTCGAGACAGTATGCTCCGAAGTGACCATGGGGGACAACCCCTATAAAGCATCGGACTTTTACATTCGTGTGGCATCGCGCGACAGAATGTCGGACGTGATCACGATCTGAAACCTGATAGAACGAGCAAAAAGGGAGAACTGTTATGAAGAAAACAATCATCACCGTTGTGGGAAATGACACTGTCGGCATCATCGCAAAGGTGTGTACTTATCTGGCAAACAATAAGATCAACATCCTGGACATTTCGCAGACGATCGTGCAGGGATACTTTAACATGATGATGGTCGCGGACACATCCGCATCTGACAAGGATCATGGTACGCTGGCGAAAGAGCTGGCCGACCTGGGAGATGAGATCGGCGTTGTGATCCATTGCCAGCACGAGGATATTTTCAACCGCATGCACAGAATCTGATGACTATTTTGCCGAAAGAGGAAAAATCCGATGATCAACATCTTTGAAGTAAATGAGACAAACAAGATGATCGAGCAGGAGAACCTGGACGTGAGGACCATCACCATGGGTATCAGCCTGCTTGACTGCATTGACAGCGACCTTGAAAAGCTGAAGGATAACATCTATCGAAAGATCACGGGGTACGCCAAAGATCTGGTGGAGACCGGCGAGAAGATCTCGATGGAGTACGGTATTCCGATCGTGAATAAGCGTATTTCGGTGACACCGATCGCGCTGGTCGGCGGTGCGGCATGCCGTTCGCCGCATGATTTTGCCGAGATCGCAAAGGTGCTCGACAAAGCGGCGCACGAAGTGGGTGTCAATTTTATCGGCGGGTATTCTGCGCTTGTCAGCAAGGGAATCACTCCGGCTGATGAGATGCTTATCCGTTCTATCCCCGAGGCTCTTGCTGCGACCGAGCGTGTGTGCAGTTCGGTGAATGTCGGTTCGACAAAGACCGGTATTGATATGGACGCGGTAAAGCTGATGGGCGAGATCGTAAAAGAAACCGCAAAAGCTACCGCGGATCAGGGTTCTATCGGGTGTGCGAAGCTGGTGGTGTTCTGTAATGCTCCGGATGATAATCCGTTTATGGCCGGCGCTTTTCACGGCGTGACCGAGGCGGACTGTGTGATCAACGTAGGCGTAAGCGGCCCGGGTGTTGTGCGTACTGCACTTAAAAAGGTGCGTGGCGCTGATTTTGAGACGCTCTGTGAGATGATCAAGAGAACTGCTTTTAAAGTTACGCGAGTGGGGCAGCTGGTGGCGATGGAGGCTTCCAAACGTCTGAATGTTCCGTTCGGTATCGTGGATCTTTCTCTTGCTCCGACTCCGGCGGTGGGCGATTCGGTCGCGGAGATCCTGGAAGAGATCGGTCTGGAGAGAGCCGGTGCGCCGGGTACTACCGCAGCACTGGCGCTGCTTAACGATCAGGTGAAGAAGGGCGGTGTGATGGCGTCTACTGCGGTCGGAGGCCTTTCGGGTGCTTTTATTCCCGTGAGTGAAGATCAGGGGATGATCGATGCGGTGAATGAGGGGGCGCTGACGCTGGAGAAGCTTGAGGCTATGACCTGCGTGTGTTCGGTGGGACTTGATATGATCGCGGTTCCGGGGAGTACGTCTGCGGCGACCATTTCCGGGATTATAGCTGACGAGGCTGCAATCGGGATGGTGAACGGGAAGACGACGGCGGTGCGTCTGATCCCGGTGATCGGGAAGGATGTGGGCGATACGGTGGAATTCGGCGGCCTGCTGGGGTATGCGCCGATCATGCCCGTGAACAGGTTTTCGTGCGAGGCGTTTGTGGCGCG
>CAMNGN010000163.1 GCA_946538475.1 uncultured Blautia sp. | reverse complement strand
TTTTTAATAGTCCAGGTCCACGTCATCCATCATTTCCCGGAAGACACGGGATACTGCCAGAAGCTCGGCTTCGTCTTCAACCATCTCATAGCAGGCATCGGTACTGCCGGAAGCCGAAACGTCCTTTAAGATATATGCTGACGCTTCGTCGTCCAATGAGTCGGAAACAAGAAGGTAAGAGATACCTCCGATCGTCGTCTGCTCTTCTACGTAAAATTCTGCTGCCTCGCCTTCATCTGTCACAAACGTAATTTTTTCCATGCTTATTTTTATTCCTTATTGAGCGCCAGGAAATCCAGGTAATTCTGCAAAATGAGTACCGCCGCCATCGAATCAA
The DNA here is from genome assembly GCA_946538475.1 of uncultured Blautia sp. Lineage (GTDB taxonomy): Bacteria > Bacillota > Clostridia > Lachnospirales > Lachnospiraceae > Blautia_A. Next base: position 4,124 of record CAMNGN010000163.1, on the reverse strand, counting down.
GATGTTCTTTTCTGTCTTCCCGCCTCACTCCGCCTTCCATAAGCACCTTCTCGGCCTGGGAGGTGGTGAGCCTTTCATCACGCAGCATTACATTTATTTCGGGAAGCCTGCGCATCAGCGCATCACGAAACTCCTGCGTCTTTTCCACGCGCTCTCCCGCTGTACCGTTCATGTTCATGGGGCATCCCAGTACGATCGTGTCCGCCCCATATTCCTTTACCAGTTCTTCGATCCTCTGCAGAGTCTTTCGAAGATGGTTTTCCTGCTTTCTCCATATTGTCTCGACCGGCTGTGCAGTGATGCCGAGAGGATCACTGACAGCTACACCCACAGTGCGCGAACCGTAGTCGAGCCCGATCATTCTATTCATTATCTTTGTTCCTGTTCTTGATATACTCCTGAAGGAGTTCCTCTACAAGCTCGTCACGCTCGACCTTCATGATCATGCTGCGTGCACCTTTGTGGCTCGTAATATAGGTGGGATCTCCCGACATGATGTAGCCTACGATCTGGTTCACCGGGTTATATCCTTTTTCCTCCATCGCATTATACACGTGGTCGAGGACCTGCTTGACTTCCATCTCCTGTTCGGGCCTTATGCTGAAAAACTGTGTGCCGCCCAGGTTGTTCTCTGCCATTCTTTTCACTTCCTTTCCGTAAATTCAGTTATATTTATATATCACTTGATATAATCATATAATAGTTCCGATTAAATTACAATGTAAAACTTCCGTAATCCCGGATACCTTGACCTTCACAATGTCCCCCTGCCCCACGGAGCAGGTGAACGGAATCAGTATGTTCAGGTACTCTCTGCTGTGTCCGGTGAGCATTTTCTGCCCTTCCGCAAAAGTTTCTTCTTCGATCAGGACCTCGACCTCTTGCCCGATAAATGAAGAAGCATACTCTTTTCTTCTTTCTTTGTCAAGCTCCAGCAGGCGTGCACTCCGTTCTTTTTTGATATGTTCCGGGAGCTGTCCGGCCATTTTGTCCGCTTTGGTTCCCTTCCTTCGGGAATAAGGAAAAACATGCGTTTCAAAAAAATGTATATCGGAAACAAAGCGGTAAGAGCTCTCAAATTCTTCGTCGGTCTCGCCGGGGAAGCCGGTGATGATGTCGGTGGTGAGCGCGGGCCGATCGAAATATTTTCTCAGAAGCGCACATTTCTCTGCGTACTCTTTTGTGCGATATCTCCGGTTCATACGTGCAAGCGTCTCATCACAGCCGCTCTGCAGCGAGAGGTGAAAATGCGGACAGATCTGCGGTATCTTTGAGAGCCCGGCGGCAAACTCCTCTGTGATGATCCCGGGCTCGAGAGATCCCAGACGTATCCGCATGACGCCGGGAACCTGTGCCGTCATTTTGATCAGATCTATGAGCAGTTCCTCCCGGCCATCAAAGTCTGCACCGTAGGAACTCAGGTGGATCCCGGTAAGAACGATCTCTCTGTAGCCTGCGGAGACCAGCACTCTTACTTCTTCCAGCACATCCTCGGGCACTCTGCTCCTCACACGCCCTCTGGCATAAGGAATGATGCAGTATGTGCAGAACTGATTGCAGCCGTCCTGCACCTTGACAAACGCTCTGGCTCTGTCCGTATCGCCGGAGATAGACAGATTCTCATATTCTTTTGTGCGGTTGATCTCGATGATATCGGCAGAGGGGGTACGGCTTTTGTAAAATTCATCGAGTGCCTCGACAATATTCTGCTTGCGGTTATTCCCCAGGATCAGATCTACGGTACCGTCTTCGATCAGCTTTTCGGATCCGGTCTGCACATAACATCCCGCAGCCACCACGATGGCCTCAGGATTCATTTTTTTTGCTTTATGGAGCATCTGTCTCGATTTTCGGTCGGCGATATTCGTGACACTGCAGGTATTGATCACGTAGACGTCCGCTCCCGGCGCAAACGGGACGATCTCATAGCCCGCTTCATTCAGCAGCTGCTGCATGGCCTGCGACTCGTACGCGTTTACCTTACAGCCAAGATTATGCACACATGCTTTTCGTGCCATTTTTATAAGATACTCCTTTCATTCAAAGGTAACCGGCAATCCGCTTCGCTACTTTAAAGAGGGGACTTACTTGTATTGGTTAAAAACCTCCTTGACTTTTCTCCCGTGTGCAAGTATTATAAGCACGAAAGCAAAATAATGAAAATTACAAGTATAAAATAAGGAGGCTTTTTTTAATATGAAAACAGTCAAGATATCTCTCAACTCCATCGACAAAGTAAAAACATTTGTCAACGAGATCAGCAAATTCGATTGTGATTTCGATCTGGTTTCCGGCAGATATGTGATCGATGCCAAATCGATCATGGGCATCTTCAGCCTTGATCTTTCCAAATCGATCGACCTCAACATTCATGCTGACGGAAGCGAGCTCGAAAATGTTCTCGCCGTTATCGGCAAATATGTAGTAGAGTGATCATTCCTGTTTTGATCTGAATAAAACATTATGCGGCCCGCCTTTGGCGGGCCGTTTTGCTGTCTTATTACTCTTTTCCGATCTCGATCACTTCTGTGGTCTCCAGCGCGCGGGCCATCAGTTCATCGATCTTCTCGTTAAGTTTCTTTTCCGATGCTCTCATCGCCTTGACAGACGGCTGCGTCACCGGATGCTTTGCCACAAAAATGGTGCAGCAGTCCTCGTAGGGAAGCACCGATGTGTCGAAAGTACCGATCTTTCGCGCGATCTCCACGATCTCCTGCTTGTCAAACGCGATTACCGGACGATATACGGGCATCGTACATACGTCGTTCGTTGCCGCCAGGCTTCGCATGGTCTGGCTGGCCACCTGCCCGATGCTCTCACCGGTCACCAGGCCGAGCGACCTGCATTTTTCGGCAAAATGTTCCGCGATCCTCATCATATAGCGCCTCATGATGATCGTGAGCTCGTCATGAGGACATTTCTCGTAGATATAAAGCTGAATATCGGTAAAGTTGACCACATGAAGCCTGATCGGTCCGCTGTATTCCGAGACGATCTTCGCCAGGTCCACGACTTTCTGCTTTGCCCTGTCGCTCGTATAAGGCGGTGCATGGAAGTATACCGCGTCCAGCACGACACCCCGCTTTGACATCAGATATCCTGCCACAGGACTGTCTATACCGCCCGAAAGGAGCAGCATGGCTCTTCCTCCGGTGCCGACCGGCATTCCGCCCGGTCCTTTGATCGAGAGTGAATAGATATAGATCCGGTCACGAATCTCAATATGGATATCCAGTTCGGGATCATGCACATCTACGGAGGCATTCGGCATCGCATCCAGGATCCTGCCGCCGATCTCGGCGCTCACTTCCATCGAAGTCATCGGAAAGCTCTTCTTTGCACGCCTTGTGAAGATCTTGAACGTCCCGCTGTAGTCGGGATGAACCTGACGCATGTAGGTGACCGCGTCGTCCCCCATCTTCTCGATCCCGTTGTCCTCAAAAATCATGACGGGACAGATCTCGACAATGCCGAAAACCTTTTTCAGACGTTCGATCGTGTCCTCGTAATCGTATTCTTCGGGACAATGCACATAGATACGCCCGGATTCCTTCTCTACAAGGAATCGTCCTTCGGCGCTTTTAAGCGCACGTTTGATCTGACTCACCAGTGCGTCTTCAAAAATATAACGGTTTTTTCCCTTGATGGCGATCTCGGCATATTTGATCAGTAATGCATGAAAAATCATTTTACCTCCTTGTAAAGCGCCTGAGCATGGGCACAAGTTCGCGGAGTGCCGACAGGCAGTAATCCACTTCTTCAAAAGTGTTCTCCTCGCTGAAACTGATGCGCACGGTATTCTCTATCTGCGCTTTGGAAAGACCCATCGCAGTGAGCACAGCGCTCGGTTTCCTTTTGTGACTTGAACAGGCAGAGCCTGCAGATACATATATCTCCTTGTCTTCCAGAGCATGCAGGAGAACTTCGCTGCGTATTCCCTCGAATGTAACGCTCATGATCTGAGGAGCGGCTTCCCGGAGTGACATTCCGTTTACCGTCACTCTCTCCATGGAAGAGAGGCCTTCCGCCATCCGCTCTTTCAGCCGATAAAGATGTTCCGTGTTTTCATCAAAGTTCCGGTAGATCTGTTCGGCCGCACAGGCCATACCTGCGATGCCGGGCAC
>CAMNGN010000162.1 GCA_946538475.1 uncultured Blautia sp. | reverse complement strand
GCGGGAGGCATCATCGGCATCGGAACATTGGCCACGACCTTCGGTTTTGGACCGGTCATCCACTTCTTCAACAGGAATGTGTCCGAAAAAATGCTGTAAATTCAGGATGAAAATAGTATTTTTTATATGAAATCGCTGAAATTTGCGAAAGGGTGCTGTTTGGTTTGACAGCGCCCTTTTTCATTTGCTACTATTTACAATGTATTTTATGAAGTGCCTGCATATCTTGCGGACACTTCAGGTTACATCTAAACCTTTCTATACAGGAGGAATCAAATGAGAGCATTAAAAGCACTTACAGTACTCACTGTCGCCGCTTCCGTTATTCTGGGAGCAGGAACCGTCATGGCTGCAGACGCAGCTGACTACAAGGTTGGTTTTATCACCCTGCATGATGAGAATTCCACTTACGACCTCAACTTCATCAACGCTGCTAAAGAAGCATGCGAAGAGCTGGGTGTTCCCTATGAGATCAAGACAAACATTCCGGAAGGCCAGGAGTGCTACGATGCCGCAGCAGACCTTGCCGACGCAGGATGCAATGTTGTCTTCGCCGACTCTTTCGGACATGAGGATTATATGATCCAGGCCGCAAAAGAGTTCCCGGAGGTTCAGTTCTGCCATTCCACAGGAACCAAGGCTCATACCGAGCAGCTTGCCAACTATCACAATGCATTCGCTTCCATCTACGAAGGCCGTTATCTGGCAGGCGTAGCTGCAGGCCTCAAGCTTAACGAGATGATCGCTAACGGTGACATCACCGAAGAAGAAGCAAAGATCGGTTATGTCGGCGCTTACACCTATGCAGAGGTTGTTTCCGGATACACATCCTTCTTCCTTGGCGCACGTTCCATCTGCCCGACCGCTACCATGGAAGTTACCTTCACCGGTTCCTGGTATGATGAGACAGCAGAAAAAGAAGGCGCTACCAAACTGATCAACGATGGATGCGTTCTGATCAGCCAGCATGCCGACTCCATGGGCGCTCCGACAGCCTGCGAGAACGCCGGAGTTCCGAACGTTTCCTACAACGGAAGCACCGTAGACGCATGCCCCAACACCTTTATCGTTTCTTCCCGTATCGACTGGGCTCCGTATTACAAGTATGTAATCGAAGCAGCTATGAACGGTGAGGAGATTGAAGCCGACTGGACCGGAACTCTTCAGACCGGATCCGTCGTTCTTACCGAAGTCAACGAGCAGGCAGCAGCAGAAGGCACTGCAGACAAGATCGAAGAAGTAAAGGCTCAGCTTGAGAGCGGAGAGATCCATGTATTCGATACCGCAGCTTTCACCGTAGAAGGCGCAGCACTCGAAAGCTATCAGGCAGACGTGGATACCGATCCCGAGTACACACCGGATACCGAAGTTATCTCTGATGGTTACTTCCACGAGTCCGAGTATCGTTCCGCTCCGTACTTTGATCTTCAGATCGACGGCATCACTCTGCTCGATACTGCATTCTAAACCGGTAAGCCACCGAAGGTAGCTTCCGGCTTATAAAGCAAGCAGCAAAGCGGATTGCGAATGTCCGCTAAACTGAGAGCTGCTGAAGGCAGCCGAGGATCATGAGCAGGCAGAAAAGCGGATCGCAAGTGTCCGCTTTATCCTGCGGACGAACAGACAGACTATAAATGATCAAAAGAGAACCCGGAGATTCAAGATTCTGCCGGGTTCTTTTTTACATATGGAGAGAGGAAATATTGGAAAAAAAGACGGCCGCAGTAGAATTGCGGAATATAACAAAAACATTCGGTACGGTCGTGGCGAATGATAATGTCAGTATGGACATTAACAAGGGAGAGATCCTTGCGCTCCTGGGTGAAAACGGAAGCGGCAAGACGACTCTGATGAACATGCTCTCCGGCATTTACTATCCCGACAGCGGCAAGATCTTCATCAACGGAGAAGAGGCCTTTATCTCTTCGCCTGGCGAAGCGTTTAAATACGGCATCGGTATGATCCACCAGCACTTTAAGCTGGTCGATGTCATGACCGCCGCCGAGAATATCGTGCTCGGACTAAGAGAGAAGGGACGGCTCAATCTGGCCGCCGCCTCTAAAAAGATCAGGGAGATCTGCGATGCCTACGGATTTGAAGTGGATCCGGATCAGAAGATCTACAACATGTCGGTGTCACAGAAGCAGACCGTAGAGATAATAAAGGTTCTTTACCGCGGCGCGGACATTCTTATTCTGGATGAGCCGACCGCTGTTCTGACCCCGCAGGAGACGGACAAGCTGTTCGCGGTGCTCCGCAACATGCGCGATGCGGGAAAGGCCATCGTTATCATCACTCATAAGATGCACGAAGTCGAGGAATTGAGCGACCGTGTAGCGGTGCTTCGCCGCGGTGCCTACATCGGCGATATGATGACAAAGGATACCAACGCGCAGGAAATGACCAACCTGATGGTCGGCCATACGGTAACCCTGAACATCGACAGACCCGAGCCCGTCAATGTTCACAGACGCATCGAGGTGAAGGACCTTACGGTGCGCGATGCTGAGGGCATCTTAAAGCTGGACCATGTATCCTTCCACGCCGACACGGGCGAGATTCTGGGTATTGCCGGCATTTCCGGCAGTGGTCAGAAAGAGCTGCTTGAAGCCATCGCAGGCCTTCAGCCGGTCGAGAGCGGAAGCATCACTTATATTGGCGACAATGGCGGAAGGACTGAGCTGATCGGGAAGGATCCGCTGGAGATCTCCGCACTGGGTGTGGCGCTTTCGTTCGTACCGGAAGACCGTCTCGGCATGGGCCTCCTCGGCAGCATGGATATTCCTGACAACATGATGCTGCGCAGTTATCGCAGCGGCCACAACATTTTTACCGATCAGAAGGCTCCCAGGGAGCTGGCTGAAAAAGTGGTGAAGGACCTGGAGATCAATACCCCGGGACTCTCTACTCCTGTCAGCAACCTGTCGGGCGGAAATGTGCAGAAGGTTCTGGTGGGACGTGAGATCGCTTCCGCGCCGACCGTTCTTCTCACAGCTTATGCAGTCCGTGGCCTGGATATCAATTCCTCGTATACGATTTATCATCTGCTGAATGAGCAGAAGGAGAGAGGCGTCGCTGTCATCTATGTCGGCGAGGATCTGGACGTACTGCTCGAGCTGTGCGACCGCATTCTGGTGCTGTGCGGCGGCAAGGTGAGCGGAATCGTTCAGGGTAAGGATGCACAGAAACGTGAGATCGGCATGATGATGACGAAGATAGGAGGGGACACCGAAAATGAATAAATCACACCATACTCCTCTCGTTCATCTTCAGAAACGAAAGGTCCTGAAATGGTACGAAGCCTGGGGCATCCGCGCCGCAGCGATCATCCTGGCATTCGTTGCCTGCGCTATCATCACGATGATCGTGACAGGATTGAATCCGCTGGAAGTGTACGGGAAGATGATCTACGGTGCTTTCGGCACCCCGCGTAAATCGTGGATCATGGGGCAGGAGATCGCGCTTCTTCTGTGCGTGGCGCTTGCGCTGAGCCCGGCTTTTCGCATGAAGTTCTGGAACCTGGGCGGCGAAGGTCAGGTGCTGGCAGGCGGGCTTGCCTGTGCAGCCTGCATGATCCTTCTGGGAGACAAGGTACCGAACGCCCTGTTGATCTTAATTATGTTAGTTTGTTCCATGGCAGCAGGTGCAGTGTGGGCGCTTATTCCGGCTCTCTGCCGTGCAAAATGGGGAACCAACGAGACGCTTTTTACCCTGATGATGAACTATGTGGCTACTCAGCTGGTAGCGTACTATGTCATCGTGTGGGAAGTGCCGAAGGGCTCCGGCCAGATCGGTATCATTAACCAGAGTACCGAAGCAGGGTGGCTTCCGCAGATCGGGAACTACAAATATCTGCTGAACATCCTGATCGTGCTTGTGGTCACTATGGCGATGTATGTTTATATGGCAAGAAGTAAGCATGGCTACGAGATCTCGGTGGTCGGTGAGAGTGAGAATACGGCAAGATATGTCGGAATCAAGGTAGAAAAAGTTATTATCCGTACGCTGATCCTCTCCGGTGCGATCTGTGGTCTTGCGGGACTTCTGCTGGTGGGCGGCACGAGCCACACTGTTACTACAACGATCGCGGGCGGAAGAGGCTTTACGGCTGTTATGGTCGCCTGGCTCGCAAAGTTCAATCCGATCTCGATGATCGCCAGCAGTTTTCTGCTGATCTTCTTCAAACAGGGCTCCGCCGAGATCTCATCGGCGTTCAGCCTCAACCAGTCCTTCGGGGATATCCTGATGGGCGTGGTGCTGTTCTTCATCATCGGAAGTGAATTTTTTGTCCGTTATAAAATGCACTTTAACAAAAAATCCGGAAAGGGGGCGGAGTGATCATGTTCGATCTGGTTTCATTTATTCCCAGAGCTGTAGCGCAGAGTATACCGCTTCTTTACGGCAGTACCGGTGAGACGATCACCGAAAAATCGGGAAACCTTAACCTGGGAATTCCGGGTGTCATGTATGTCGGTGC
>CAMNGN010000161.1 GCA_946538475.1 uncultured Blautia sp. | reverse complement strand
GTGTGGGTGGACACTTCGTCCTCATTCCCGTTCCTGGAACCACAGAGAGCAAGTGAGATCATCCGGGAGTTCGGAACCGACAAGGTAATGTTTGGGACGGATTATCCGCTGTGGGTGCAGAGCCCCGACCTCGAGTACATGAAAGAGCTTAATCTGACCGAGGAGGAAGAAGAGCGCATCTACTGGGCCAACTGTGCCGAACTCTACAATATGGAATTTTGAGTAATTGTTTCATTACTCCTTTCGCCGGGGGGGCCATCCTCCCCTGCAAGCCACAGGACGGGGACGCATCAGTCTGAGAACCGGTACCTGCTGATCCTCAGAGCCAATCCGCCAAGAAGAACTAGGGCCGCCGCTCAGGAGAGCCTTCGCGGCTAAGTTCTTCTAGGCGTCTTGTCTCTTCGGGCAGGCACAACGGTTCTCAGCCTGATGCGTCCCCGTCCTGTGTCTTGCAGGGGAGGATGGCTTTCCGGGCGGGAGAAATGAACCATAGAGGTTGTGGCAGAGGGGGGAGAAAAACCCTCTACTCTTACCGGACGGGAACATTGCCTATTCCTAACATCGGAATAAGTGAAGCATATAGTTGTGAAAGTGGTGGGAACATTCCCTGCGCCTATCGGCCGGAATAAGTGAAGCATATAGGCATGACAGTAGCGGGGAGACACCCCCTCTCCCTGCCGCCCTGAATAACGTAAGTTACCATTCACGCCCCGCCAGCTCACGCCCCACAGGTGCCCGCCGCGGAGTGTCACATCAGTCAGCGAACCGTTGAGCCTGCCCGAAGAGACAAGCACCTTAGAATGACTTTGCCGCGAAGGCTCTCCTGAGCGGCAATTTTAGTCATTCTTAGGTGATTGGCTCTGAGGATCAGCAGGCTCCGGTTCGCTGACTGATGTGACACTCCGCGGCGGGCACCTGTGGGGCGTGAGCTGGCGGGGCGTAAATGGTAACGAAGGTTAATAAAAAAAGAAAACCACATGAAGTATCGGGGCGAAAATGTTACTGAAGGATATTAAAAGGGGTATTATATAATATTTCCCAAAGAGGAAAAGAAACGCTTGACTTATCCCGGACAGGGTGGTATGATATCAAATGCTGAAAGTCATTGCGACACGATTTCAGATATTTCGGGGTATGGCGTAGCTTGGTAGCGCGCTCGGCTGGGGGCCGAGAGGTCGCAGGTTCAAATCCTGTTGCCCCGATTTTTTTGCGCCCATTTTCAGGAAAATGACTAAAAAACAGACACCTTGTGAATGTCCAATAAGCCACACAGGTCAAAAAAATGAACGGACTGTAATAATTTGATATTACAGTCCGTTTTTTTTATCAAAAATCAGCTATAAATGTAAATAATCGCTTGACATTACGACATAATTTAAATATACTTTTACTTAAGAATTACGAAAATGTTACGATTTACATAATTCCCGTAATATGTAAACCTAATGAGGGACAGCTCTATGAGAAAAAAAGGTGTTAAGGATTATAAGAAGGACAGGGGCCGCAGAGACCGTCGCACAGAACTCGCACTCAGGGTTACGATGCTCGTGGCGGGCTGCACCGTCATCGCGGCATCCGCTCTGATCGGAAACGCGATCGTACATCTGCAGGAAGACGGCAAAGTATACGCGTCCGATAAACCGACCGAGATCGTCACCGCCGACGGCATACCCGCCGACGGCATACCCGCCGGAATAAAAGGAGTCATCTCCGGCATGAACGCCTCCCCCGCACCGGGAAGCAAAGTAGAAAGCTTCGGCACATCGGCTGACAATATCATGGTCGGACAAAGAGTAAAAACGATCGACGAAGCAGCAGGAGATATCGATGTCAGCGAAAGCCTGATGTCTCAGGCCTATCGGATGAATGAAGAAAGCATCTCAAAAGCAGCATCGGCCACACTCATGTCAGATGCCGACTATTCCACACTCCTTCGCATTGTCGAAGCGGAAGCCGGTGACGATGATGTAAAAGGCCGCGTGCTCGTCGCGAATGTTATCCTGAACCGAGTGGCAAGACCCGATTTTCCGAACACGGTGACAGATGTCGTCTTCCAGTATGTTAACGGTGTTCCCCAGTTCGCTCCCGTATACGATGGTGCGTTTTATACCGTAGAAGTCACCGATGACACCAAAGAAGCGGTCAGGCAGGCTCTCTCCGGTACGGATTATTCGGAAGGCGCACTGTTCTTCGTCATGAAGGACGCACTGGAGAAGGAAGCTGTCAGCTGGTTCGACACGGACCTCAAGCACCTGTTCAAATATGGAGTACACGATTTTTACACCTATCCCGAGGATGTAAATGAGGAGCTGCTCAAAGCCCATGAACAGGACGTTCAGGAAGTACAGACGATGGCATCGGCCGATTGAGACATTTACAGAGAACAGTCCCGAACGTATATACGTAAAAGATTTAAAGAGAGGAGAACACGGCAGTTCCCCTCTCTTTTTTATTTACAAGCATACAGAAAAGAAGTAAAATGAAAATTGTTCGTTACTATGCATTGTCGAATCGCGCACTCGCTGCGCGATTACGACCCGAAACAGTAAAGCATGCATGGGTTCGTCCCATCGCCGAAGGCGATTTGCATGGACGAACCCGTTACATTTTAAAGCCTTAAGGCTTTAAAATGTAACAACTGTTCTGAACAGATAATATCATTGGAAAGGCGGAAACACCTATGGAAATTTTATACAGGAGCACACGCGGCGGAGAGACCGGAATACCGGCTTCGCAGGCTATACTTAACGGACTTGCCTCGGACAGCGGACTTTATGTCCCCGAGACATTTCCACACCTCGATGTACCCTTCACGGAGCTGACCGGAAAACCGTACACAGAGATCGCTTACGAAGTGATGAGCAGATTCCTGACCGATTTTACGGAGGAGGAGCTCAGAAACTGCATCAACAATGCGTATGACGAAAAATTCGATACTCCGGAGATCGCTCCGATGCGCAGGACCGGAGACAATACATATTTCCTGGAACTGTTCCATGGGGCTACTATCGCTTTTAAGGATATGGCGCTGTCCATACTGCCGCACCTGCTCACCACCGCGGCAAAGAAGAACCGGGTGACGGACGAGATCGTCATCCTCACCGCCACATCCGGAGACACCGGCAAAGCTGCGCTGGCCGGTTTTGCGGACGTTCCCGGCACAAGGATCGTGGTATTCTATCCTAAGTATGGTGTCAGTCCGGTGCAGGAAAAACAGATGGTAACCCAGAAGGGCAAAAACACATGTGTGGTCGGTATCACCGGCAATTTTGATGATGCCCAGACCGCAGTGAAGAAAATGTTCGCGGACCATGACATGGCGAAGAAGCTTTCGGACGCAGGCTTCCGATTCTCGTCCGCCAACTCGATCAACATCGGCAGGCTTGTGCCGCAGATCGCGTACTATGTATGGTCGTATGTAAAACTGCTGGAAACAGGTGCGGTAAGTGACGGAGAGAAGATCAACATTGTCGTGCCGACAGGAAACTTCGGCAACATTCTTGCGGCTTATTATGCTAAGCAGATCGGACTCCCGGTGCACAAGCTGATCTGTGCCTCAAATGAGAACAAGGTGCTCTTTGACTTCTTCAGGACCGGAAAATATGACAGGAGAAGAGATTTTATCCTCACATCCTCTCCGTCGATGGACATCCTCATCTCCAGCAATCTGGAAAGACTGATCTATACCATCCTGGGAAATGATGCCGAGGCCTGCGCCTGCAAGATGAAGTCTCTCCGCGAAGAAGGATACTACGAGATCACGGAAGAGCAGAAACAGAAACTGGACGATTTCTGCGGTTATTTCTGCGATATGAAAGAGACGAAAGAAGCGATTGCTTCCTTATATAATAAAGAGAATTATGTGATCGATACACATACTGCAGTCGCGGCAGATGTTTACGACAAATATCGCGCCGAGACAGGGGACGGCAGACCGACCGTGATCGCTTCGACGGCGAGCCCGTTCAAATTTACAAGAAGCGTGATCGAAGCGCTGGGAAGCGTCAGAGAACTTCCCCCAAACACTGCCGACATGGACGATTTTGCTCTCGCGGATCTTCTGAGCGAGATATCCGGTGTAGCTGTCCCGCGTGCGGTGGAAGAGATCAGGACCGCTCCGGTGCTTCATAATAAAGTGGTGGATGCCGAGGATATGCCGCAGGCAGTATATGACTTTCTGGGAATACAAAAATGAGAATGAACTGGAAGACATTGCTCTCCGCCAAAAGGATCGGCAGTTATGGACGAAGCAGCGCCGAAGGTGCGGACCTTCGAAGCGAGTTTGAAAAAGATTATCATCGGATAATCGGAAGTGCTTCTTTCAGGCGGCTGCAGGACAAAACGCAGGTTTTTGCGCTGGATAAGAGCGATTTTATACGGACCAGGCTGACGCATTCCCTGGAAGTGTCGTCGTTTGCCCGTTCGCTGGGACAGAATATCGCGCAGTACATTCTGGACAATCATCTGGACCGGGATTTTACGCTGGAGACCAAGTATGAGATATGC
>CAMNGN010000160.1 GCA_946538475.1 uncultured Blautia sp. | reverse complement strand
GGTGACCGGGATCGGCGATAAGATGTATATCGAGGGACCGGAGCCGGTCCGGGAGTCATATAAAGAGTATATGAAGCGGGTGCTTGACAATTATGGCTGAGGGGGCATGTGCCCGCCGGAGTCAAAATAGCTGCACTTCTACTAATAGCTGTCTTTTTTACTAATATCTGTCTTTTACTAATAGCTGTTTATCGATTCAGGGCTGGATTTGTTGCCTGTGAGAGTCGAAGGCAGCTATTTTGCGTCTCATGCAGGAGTTTGCTGCCTTTGGGATTGGTGGGTTTCATTGGGGCGTTGGCGGAGGCAGCAAAATCCTGCATCCTGTGGCGAGATTGCTGCCTTTATGCTTGGCAGGTTTCATGGGATGAGTGGCGGAGGCAGCAAAATCCTTCTTTCTGTGGCGCGTTTGCTGCCTTTGCGTTTGGTGGGTTTCATGGGGTCAGCGGCAGAAGCAGCAAAATCCTGCTTCCTGCGGTGCGTTTGCTGCCTTTGCGCCTGGTGAGCTTCATGGGGGTCTGAAAGTAAAGGCAGCTGATATGCCTGAATACAGGTATCAGCTGCCTCATAAAACTATATTAGGTTAAGGTGCTCAAAGGCTTTATAGAGACCGTCCTTATCTACGTCGTCTGTGATGTAGTCAGCCATGGATTTGATTTCTTCGCCGCCGCTTCCCATGGCTACCCCGAATGCGCAGCACTCGAGCATCGGGATGTCAATTTTTGCGTCTCCGAAAGCAATTGTATCGGAGATGTCTGCCCCGAGGTAGGAGAGAAGCTCGTGGACAGCGTGGGATTTGGTGATGTTTTTTACGCCGAGATCGCCGAACAGAGCCGTCTCGCCGGCACCGCCCCAGGTGTTGTTCTCAAGGTCGGGGAACTCAGCCTGCGCATCAAGATAGTCTTGATAGCTGCCAAGGACATAGCTCACTTTGTTGAGGTCATCACGGTAGAGATCCGCCCCAAAAATCATGTCAGGGAACGCATCCCGAATGGTGATGTCAGAGGGACGTCCTTTTCTTGCGCTGTATTCCTGAATTGCTTTGAGACCGTTTTCCTCAAAGTGCTCGCTGGCATAGAGCCCGCTGTTGCTCTCAAGATAGAACTCGAGTCCGCGGGAGTGGAGCCAGTCGACTATGTGTCTTGCCTGCGCGAGTGTAATTAGCTGATGCATGACAACAGTGCCGTGATCCTCGACGTAGCTGCCGTTTCCGCCGATCATGCCATCGAGACCGATGTCCCATATATTCGGGTAGACTTCTGCTTTGCTGCGGCCGGTGCATATATAGACCCGATGACCGCGTGCACGCGCTCTGCGGATTGCATTTACTGCGGATTCGGGCAGATTATTTTGATAGTCAACAAGAGTTCCGTCAACATCGATGAAAAGAATTTTGCTCATCGTGGTGTCCTTTCTAAACTTTGTAGTGGATCTACAGCAAGAACGCCGTTGCGTACCTGCCACGCCGCGCAAAGTGCGAACTACTTTCATCGCTCTCCGGCTGCGATGCGCCGTGTCTAAGCATGCGTTACAATGCTCCAGTGGAGCATTGTGAAGTTGAGGCATTAATCTCTGACGCGGTTTTGTATTCCATGTCAGAGGTGAATTTCATTTTGCGCATTCATCGAACGATCTTAGTCACGAGAATTCTGCGTCAGAGATTAAAAACCTTCCTTGTCTGCCAGTTTTCTCATCCTTATGCGATTCAGAGCCCCCTCATAGCGGGCCTGCTCGGCGACCGATTCAATCTTGAGTCCATATGGCACCGGGGTCGGATGACCTTCTTTATCGACGCAGACCTCTGTCAGGAACGCGCGGTTTATCGAGTGACGCATGCCTGTCTCGAGATTTTCAAGGTAGGTGTCACAGCGGACTTCGATGGAAGTTCTGCCGACATAAGTCACTTTGGCGACCAGCACAATCGTGTCGTTCAGATAAGCCCCCTCCTTGAAATCAAGGTGAGAGATGGAAGCAGTGGTCACATTCATGCCTGCATGGCGTTCCGCGGCGAGCGCTGCCGTCTCATCGATCCACTCCAGAAGCCGTCCACCAAAGAGCCTACCCTGTCCATTGATATCGATGTAGCGGAGCTGATGAATTGTTTCGACCTGAGAGTCGCTCACTGTCTTCATGCCTTTTTCATACATATCTATAGCCTCCATTTTTAATAATCTACTCTTTTGCCAGTTTTCCGCGTTGACCCATGTAATCTTCAACACAGGATTCTTGTGGCGTATGTCTATGAGGAATGTGCAGAACATACTCGTCTTCAACATGGGTTTAAAGCCCTGTGCTCTGGATTAAGCCTCAGCTACACAATGCTCCAGCGCAGCATTGTGCAGCTGAATTCTTTATTCTTCTGCGCGAGATCGTACTCACGATGAAGGCGGATGCCACTTTGCGCTCGTATCATAACAAGATCACCACACATGTTCTATAGCGAAATCCCGGCTCTCCATCGAGAGCTGATACATGAGCTTTTTCATGTTCACATCATTTAGATTTCCCAGGATAGTCAGTGTGAATGTGACCGTCCTCGTCTCTTTATCCTCTCCAGCCAGTTCCATGAGTTCCGTATTATATCCATAGTCGCCGATCATCGATAGAATTTGGGACATCGAATTCGGCTGATTTGGCCTTGTGAGCGTGAAGCGGACATGGGAGGGGTCGGCGGGAATGTCAACCTCTCCGAATCTCTCTGAAAATAGTCTCTCATTCCAGTCATAGAGAAGCCCATACTGATACATGCGGCTTGTCTCCATGATCTTTTTTACGACTGCAAGATACTCAGTCTTCCTGTCTTCCGGCACACCCTGGCCGAGCCGTTCAAGAATCTCCGCTTCGCGGTCTGCTCTGTAGATTACTAGGTTCCCGGAGACCTGCTTAGCCAGAGCGACACTCCTGCTGCAGTCGAGCCTCCTCATGATGAGATCACGGATTTCCGAGTCGATACTGTCTATTTGGCTGCGAATTTCTTTCAGCGTTATATTTGTTTCCATAAAAAGTGCCCAGCCGGGTACCACGTCCATTTCGCTGTGCGGTGTCTGCCGTACTAACTTCCTTTGAAGAAATGGGCGTGGCGGTGGCGGAGACTGCCTGCCCGGACATCCTTTCTTTGTATCTGTCAGCTTATGCGCACCCACCCGGATTGATACATAGGCCTGATAATTGTTACTTTGCTTAAATTTGCGGATTTCCTGTCATCTGAAGCCTTTTGCGTGAATTCTACGTTGACCTTCCCTTTATTCGTATGTGTGCCGTGGACAGTCATTACCTTCCCTTTATACAGTACAAGGCTTCCCGGTTTCAGCTGTGTACGCCCCTTTCGGGTCGTTACATGGCCCTTTGACGCCTTCTCCTTTCGGAACGGGCGTTCATTCCGGCTGTTGTTCCTCGGAACAGAGCGGTTCGTCCTGTTACAGGAAAGCTCCGCGCCTTTTTTCTTTTTCCCGTCCCGGCGGTCTATATATACTGCGTCATAAAACTTTTGAAGGATACGGTCGTTCCTCTTCACCTTCTTATAGGCCACAGCCCTTGTTTTATGTTTTGGGTGGAAAAACCCTATGCAGTAAGCATCATTGGCGTGCGTCTTCCCAATATGGCGCCTTAACCGTTCGCGTTTTGTAACCGCGCCATATGTCATGTGAACGTATAAACCAGGGTTCCGCTCTTTAACCATGTTGTATATTTTCCACCTGACGGCATTCATGAATGCTGCGCCCCCGAGCGGTTTCAGCTTGGGCTTAAGGTTATATAGTTTTCCTCCCGGTTTATGGTTGGAAGGTGTATGGCACTTCGAACAAACCGTGGCCAAATTTCCCATCCTGTCGCTGTGGTCGCCCTTTAAAAATCCAAGGTGATGGATCTTAAGAATCGCGTGGTCCTTAATAGCGGACTTCCCGCAGCAGATGCATTTGTATCCGTCCCGGTAAAAGACCGCTTCCCGGAGCGTATCAAACCCGTACTGCGGACCATACTGGTACCCGATCCCCTTGGGGAGGGGTCTGCCAGCCTCTACGGCTTCCAACACCTGCGTATCGAAAGTTCCTACTTCCAACGTCACATCCGTTACTGGCAGCACTTTTTTATACATGGTTACGATATCCACATGGCGCTGTACCTTATTATCCAGTGACGGGGCGATCCAGCCCTTATCCTTCTTCCGGTTATCGAACTTGGCAGCCCTGTGCCTGATGCGGTTCCTTCTTGTCCTTCTGTATTTACGGCAGTCATCGTGACGGATCTTTTCATCCGGAAGAAGCGTATACTCCTCATGGGTGAACTCGTGCTTTTCGGACTTTACCGATACGCCAATTGTCCCATAACCGGTATCTTCACAAACCTCTACAGGCTGCGCACCCTTCCCGCTTTCATACAGGAGGCGGATGGTAAACCCGGGCTTATGGCCCGCGATTTCCGCTTTACCCTCCTTCAGCATACGGCGCACCTTGTTGATCTTATAAGTTGGCATCAGCGGTGTACCGTCTTTTGCCAATACGTATGTCAGCATTCCGATGCCTCCTTTTCTTATGTA
>CAMNGN010000159.1 GCA_946538475.1 uncultured Blautia sp. | reverse complement strand
ACAGTAGTCAGCTTTCTGATCTGATGACGGAGGTACCGATATGAGGCCGGGCCCCGAAGAGCTGGAGGCTTTACAAAAAGAGATCACGGGAAGGATGGCCCCGGGGGACGATATCATTATCCTCGGACCTGTCGGGACTGCCGGGACGCTGCAGCTTATGGAAACCTGCGCGGACCGGCTTAAGGCTGCTTTTTCCGCAGGCTTTTTGGCAGATGCACAGGAAGACTGCATCTCAGGCAGAATCTTACCTTCCGATATACAAAAGCTGGCGAGCGGCAGAGAAGTACACGCGATGTACGGGCTTGGTCCCGCGGGATTTCTGGGAGGACTTTGGATCATGGCGGAGGCATCTTCCGCAGGGCTGAGTCTTGATCTGAGACGTGTTCCCATCCTTCAGTATTCGGTAGAGATATGCGAAGTGACAGGGGACAATCCTTACATGATCCCTTCGGAAGGCGCTGTCCTTCTCAGCATGCCGTCGGGCGAAGCGTTCGCATCGGAATTGCGGCGGCAGGGAATCCATGCGGCCTGCGCAGGTGAGGTAAACTCCGGAAACGACCGGCTGCTGTACAGCGGCAGCATTGTCAGGTACCTGGACAAACCTCCAAGACACCTGAGGCCGGGTTATAAAGAAGAGGATAAAACATGAGCAAGTTTAATATCGTGCTCCTGGAGCCCGAAATACCTTCGAATACAGGAAACATCGGCAGGACATGTGTGGCCTGCGGAGCCGCACTGCATCTGATCGAACCCATCGGGTTTCACCTGAGCGAGAAAGCCGTAAAGCGCTCCGGGATGGATTACTGGAACGACCTGGAACTGTACAGATATCTGAACTATGAGGATTTTCTGGACAGAAACCCCGGGGCAAAGATATACTATGCCACGACAAAGGCGAAAAAGGTATATTCGGACGTGTCCTTCGAAGAGAATTGCTTTATCATGTTCGGAAAAGAAAGCGCGGGTATTCCCGAAAGAATACTCGCCAAAAACATGGATACATGCATACGCATCCCAATGCTGGGAGAGACAAGATCGCTGAATCTGGGTAATTCGGCAGCGATCATTCTCTACGAAGCATTGAGACAGCATGGTTTTGAAGATATGAAATTATTCGGAGCCCTGAGGGGAGAGTATTGAGCCCGGTCGTATCTGTTCAGATCCTGAACAGATACGATCATTCTTCATTCAGGGCAAATTTGTATCCGATACCCCAGACAGTTGCGATGGACCACATTGGGTGGTCCTTTATTTTTTCGCGGATACGTTTAATGTGAACATCGACAGTGCGGGTATCGCCTATATATTCGTATCCCCAGATGTGGTCGAGCAGCTGTTCGCGCGTGAATACCTGGTTGGGGGAGGATGCCAGGAAGTAGAGCAGTTCGAGCTCTTTAGGCGGCATTTCGACCGGCTTCCCCTGATAAGTAACCGAATAGTTGGTCAGGTTGATCGTCAGATCGCGGTAAGAGACGCACTTCTCAAAAGAACCGGGCGTGGAAGCCGACTGTGCCTTGTATCTGCGAAGAACGGCACGGATCCTTGCCACAAGCTCTTTGGAGTCGAACGGTTTGCCGATGTAGTCGTCCGCTCCGAGTTCAAGCCCGAGTACTCTGTCGAAAGTGTCGGTCTTAGATGTCAGTATGATGATCGGGACATCCGAAAAATGTCTGATCTCTCTGCAGATCTGATAGCCGTTTACCCCCGGGAGCATCAGATCGAGAAGAATAAGATCCGGTCTGAAATCTCTGAAAGCTTTCACAGCTTCCGCCCCGTCGTTCTCGATTTTGGTTTCAAAACATTCTTTATCGAGGTACATGGCTACAAGTTCCGAGAGATCGGTATCGTCCTCTATAATGAGTATTCTCTGTCTGGCATTCATAAGCGATTGCCCTCCTGTTGCCGTTATTGTTTATTTTATATCTACTATTGTCACGCCCGCGTCGCCCTCGCCGAATTCCGCGAGACGGAAAGCCGCGGCGTGTTTACATCTTTTCAGGTATTGGTGAATTCCTTTGCGTAGCGCACCGGTACCTTTTCCGTGTACAATACGGACGCTCTTCAAATGTGCTATGGCGGCGTCATCCAGATATTTTTCCAGTATGGATACCGCCTCGTCGACAGTCTTGCCGAGTACGTTGATCTCGGTGGAAATGCTCGATGATTTGGACATCCTTATTTTTCCTGCGCCGGTCTGCTGCAGGGTTTTGGATGTGATCACCGGCTCATCGATCAGCTCCAGATCCGAGATATTCACTTTGGATCTGATGATGCCCATCTGTACAAAAAGATTTCCCTTCGAATCGGGCTTGGTGCTCACGGTTCCCTTCAGATTCATGCTGACTACGCGGACCATGTCGCCGGGCTTCAGATCTTTGGCTGTCAGCTGCTTCGCCGGCTTTCTGACCGCTGCGGCTTCTGCCATATTTCCTTCCGCTTTGTTCATCCTGTCGCGGATCGCCTGTCTTTCGCGCTCCATAGCCGCTGTATCTACGTGATCCTTCTGAAATTTGTTGAACATCTTCATCGTCTTGTCCGCATATTCCTTGGTGTCGCGCAGGATGGCGTGAGCCTGTTCGTTGGCTTCGCGAAGGATCTTCTCTTTTTGCTTCTCGGTCCGGTCACGTATCTCTGCCGCTTTTTTCTGTGCCTCTTCCAGTTCGGCGCGGACACGCTCGATTTCCTGACGCTCATTCTCGATAGTCACGCGGTTTTGCTCGAGAGAGGTAAGTACATCTTCGAAGGATTCGTCCTGTTTATCGATCTGCTCCTTCGCCTTGGCGATGATATGATCGGGGAGCCCCAGACGGGAGGAGATCGCAAAAGCGTTGCTCTTTCCGGGTACACCGATCAGAAGCCTGTAGGTAGGTTTGAGCGTCTCTACGTTAAATTCGCAGGAGGCATTCTCCACACCGGGGGTGGACAGAGCAAAAATCTTAAGTTCGCTGTAGTGTGTTGTGGCAGCAGTCCTGATCTGCTGATTGTGGAGGTAGGAGAGTATTGCTATGGCAAGAGCCGCTCCCTCCACAGGATCGGTACCTGCGCCGAGCTCATCGAAAAGGACCAATGAACGATCGTCGGCCTTTTCGAGAAACGAGACGATGTTGGTCATGTGGGACGAGAAAGTACTGAGCGACTGCTCGATACTCTGCTCATCGCCGATATCGGCATAGATCTCTTCGAACACGGCAAGCTCACTCTGGTCGGCGGCGGGAATGTGAAGCCCCGACTGGCCCATCATGGTAAGCAGACCTATGGTCTTAAGCGAAACAGTCTTGCCGCCGGTGTTGGGACCCGTCACGACCAGAAGATCAAAATCATCTCCCAGACGAATGTCGATAGGAACGACCTTTTTGGGATCGATCAGCGGATGGCGGGCTTTTCTCAGGCGAATACGGCCTTCCTCATTAAAAACGGGAGCTGTCGCATTCATGTCCATGGCCAGATGTGCTCTGGCAAAGATGAAATCGAGTTCCACCATCAGCTGCATATTGAGCAGGATGGCCTGTGTGTGGGCGGCCGTCTGTTCGCTTAAGGAAGCCAGAACAGCCTCGATTTCTTTTTGCTCCTGAAGCTCAAGTTCGCGTATATCGTTGTTGAGCTTAACAATGGCCATGGGTTCGATAAACAATGTGGCGCCTGTGGCGGACTGATCATGGATCATTCCGGGCACCTGATTTTTGTATTCGGCTTTTACAGGGATACAATAACGGCCGCTGCGCATCGTGATGACGGAGTCCTGCAGATAAGTTCTGGCACTGCCGTTGACGATGGAGTTCAGCTGAGTATGGATGCGATTGTTGGCTGTCTTGATCGCACGTCGCACATGGGAGAGCCCGGGACTTGCGTCATCACTTACTTCGTCCTCCGAGAGAATGCATCTTCTGATCTCGGTCGCGAGAGGAGTGAGCGGTTCCAGATCTGCAAACAGGGTTTCGAGTGAATCCTGTTCCGAGGCTTCGGTGCGCTCGTGGCGCGAGTAGGCTTTGGCCTTCGATGCATTTTCAAGAAGGCGGCATACCGTAAGCAGTTCCGGTATATTTAAGCTGCTGCCGATCTCCAGACGCTTCATGGAACCGCGGACATCCTTGACGCCGCCGAAGGAGATTCCTCCTTTGCGGAACAGTCTTGTCAGCGCATCTGCGGTCTGTACCTGCATGAGACGAATCTTCTCTAAATCGGTCATAGGAACAAGCTCCTCGCAGAGTTTCCTGCCCATTTCACAGGAAGCTTTTTCTGCCAGGAGTTTTATGATCTTATTGTATTCCAACGCAGTGATTGCTTTATTGTTCATGATATCTCCAATCCAGATATTTCCTGTCTATATTGTACACGATTATTAATGAATTGAAAAGAAAAAAGTTTGGTTTTATTCATAAATTGTTAATAAAAAACTGCTATTATATTCACATATTTTTATCTGCTCTATAAGAAAATAAATTGTTGCAGATAAGTTAGAAAGGCAGCATAACATATGCATTTTATTAATGAGTTGCGCGAAGGTGAAAGGGTAAATGAAATATACCTTTGCAAGCAGAAAAC
>CAMNGN010000158.1 GCA_946538475.1 uncultured Blautia sp. | reverse complement strand
ATACCCCCCGTGTATTCGATATTTTTTCCTCGATATCCGCCGCCGTCTTCGGCCCCACTCCCTTGATCTTACGGTACCACAACGGATCGGCCATCCTCGTCACCAGGTTTTCTATCGTAATAATTCCGGCATCGATCAGCGCATCCGAAATACGAAAAGGCAGCCCCAGCCTCAGACAATAATCATACTTGTCGATCTTTCTGTCCGGGTCCGCGCTCTCCCTCACCGCCTGCGCCGCAAGAGCCGCGTGCCCTCTGCTCACCAGGCACCCGGGCAGACATTTACTGTACCCCTTAATGTACCATTCCGCAATCCGCGGCCAGCGAAGCTTCCCCAATGCCTTGGTATGATACGTCCCGATGGTGCCCGCCGCCCGGTTCATCACTGCCCCGATCTCATCGTTCTTCATATGCGAGCCATACTTCATACGGATGACCTTCTGCTGCTTATCCTTAAGCTGACCGATCGCCACCTCAAGTCCGCTTTTCTGATCCTCCGTCATGATCTCTGCGTTAAGTCCTTCGATCTTGAGCGCCCTGATCAGGTTGTCGGGATACGGGATCTCCTTTTTGGAAGAAGACTCCCCGGCGACCCGAACCCCCAGCACTCTCCTGAGTTCCCTGTATCCGGCCTCGGGCATAAGCGCCTTTGCATGCTCATAGATCGCGGCAGCCGATTCCTCCGGCTCCTCTTTATAGCGCGAAGAGATATGATCATACCCCCACAGATGCTCCGGTGTACAATAAACAGCGATTCCCCAGCCGTACTCCTCACCGTTCTTATTCAGCCTTCTGCGAAAGTCCCTGATAAGCAGATATGTCTGCATCTGCAGCTTCGTAATCTCACCCTCAAAGTTCTTCTCGCCCTTTTTTCCAAATCCGGCATCGGCCCTGATCTCGGAAGAAAAAAGCTCTCTTCCCTCATTCTCCTCCATAAAAAGATCCATGATCTTCTTACTGCGGATCCCCGCCAGCTCATCGTCCCACCGGGCATCAAAATCGTACCCGTCACGGCGAAAATTGGCAAAGTAAGGAAACCACTCCTTCGAGATGAATCCGGCCTTCTTGTCAAAGAACTTACCGTAAGCCACATTCCCACGCGAAGCAATCACCTTTCTCCATTCCCAGGGATCAATGCTTTCGTCTCCGGTCCACCAGTCATCCGAAGCCGTGCGCTCCTCCACCGAAAATCCCGCAATCTCATTCCTGAACAGCGGCAAAAAACCGATCTCCCGCACGTACTCCTCAAGCTCCTCAGCGCTCTTTATCCGGTTCGGATCATCCCGGGAAAGTCCCTGCATGACCCATCTTTCCTCTTCTATCATGAAATTATCGTCACCATTCACAGCCGAATTGCGCACTTGCTGCGCGATTGCGGCCTAAAAAATTTAAGCATACAAAGGATTCGTCCCATCGCCGGAGGCGATTTGCATGGACGAATCCGTTACTATTCGCAGTCTTTGGACTGTGAATAGTAACGAATTATCTGCTCTCTTCAAGCATGCGCATCTTCATATTATAGTAATCCACCGACATATCCAGATAATGCTTGTGCGGATTCTCAAATCGCTGCTCTTCCTTCCAGATCTCCTCCCGAAGCTGCCTCTTGACATAAGCCGCGATCTCCGTCGTCGGCACCACTGACATCACCCGCTCGCCCTTCCGGATGACCGGCACCTGCAGCTTTCTTGCCGTACAATTGACAAAAGTGCGCTTCTTCCACGGACTCTCCGGATCCACAAAACGATAAGGTTTGGAAAGGTCCACTTCCTCCCCCGCATTCACCAGAAGGTCCGCAACCGCATGCCCTTCCTCGTTAAAGATACGATACACATCCTTGAGTCCCGGATTCGTGATCTTTGCCACCGTCTCCGAAATCTTGATCCTGGGCTCCATCTTTCCATTCTCTTCCACCGCGCTCAGCTTATACACCGCACCGAACACCGGCTCTGACTTGGAAGTAATCAGACGCTCACCAACGCCGAAGGAATCTACCTGCCCGCCCTGGCTCAGAATGGAAGTGATCGTAAACTCATCCAGACTGTTCGAAATAACGATCTTCGCATCCGGGAACCCCGCATCGTCGAGCATTTTCCGGGTCTTCTTCGTCAGATACGCAAGGTCGCCGCTGTCGATCCTGATTCCAAAATATTTAGAGTTGATCCCTTTCTCCCGCATCTCCTTAAACACAGTGATCGCATTGGGAATGCCCGACTCCAGTACATCATATGTATCCACCAGCAAAACACAATTGTCGGGGTAAACCTCCGCAAACTTGCGGAAAGCGGTCAGCTCATCTTTATAATACATTACCCAGCTGTGCGCCATCGTCCCGCCCACAGGAATGCCGAAGTACTGCCCTGCAGACACAGTAGCCGTCCCGTTGACGCCGCCGATGAAAGCAGCCCGTGCACCATAGATCGCCGCGTCATTGTTGTGCGCTCTTCTGGCACCGAAATCCGATACCGAACGGCCGTCCGCCGCCCACACGATCCTGCGCGCCTTGGTGGCGATCAGGCTCTGATGATTGACCTGGGCCAGAAGCTCCGTCTCGACGATCTGGGCCTCTACAAGATCCGCCACGACCGTGATGATCGGCTCGTCCGGATACATGACTGTCCCTTCGGGGAACGCATACACATCACCGTGGAAGCGGAAATTCCGCAGATATTCAAGAAAATCTTCGTCAAAAAGATTAAGGCTCCGCAGGTAAGTGATGTCCTCTTCCTCGAAATGCATATTTGTGATGTATTCCACCACCTGCTCCAGTCCGGCAAAAATGGCAAAGCCGCCTCCGTCGGGGTTCTTGCGGTAGAACACATCAAAGGAGACTCTGGTCTTTGCATTTTCCTGCAGGAAGTATCCATTTGCCATGGTAAGCTCATAGAGATCCATCATCATCGTTATGTTGCGGGCGTCGCTCTGCTGTCTCATAGTTTTCTTCTCCATTCCGCCGCTCATTTAAGCGGCAATGTCTCATTCATACTGCCTGTCCGGTACCCCATAAGATCCAGTGTCACATAGCTGAATCCCAGAGATTTCAGATAACCGGATATCCTTTTTGCATTATCGGGTTCTATAATAAAGGCCATATCGGCAGGCTGCGCTTCGATTCGTGCCAGACTGCCGTGGATCCGCACTCTCACCTGTCGGAGTCCCATGTCCAGCAGAAGCTGCTCGGCCTTATCCACCATGGAAAGCTTCTCCTCCGTGATAGTCTCGCCGTACACAAAGCGCGAAGCCAGACATGCGAAGGACGGCTTATCGTACGTGGGCAGATCTCTCATGCGGGAGATCGTGCGGATCTCCTCTTTATAGAGTTCCGCATGGCGCAGCGGACTCAGGATTCCCAGCTCGGCCACCGCACGAAGCCCGGGGCGATAATCCCCGTTGTCATCCATGTTGGAGCCTTCGGCAACTGCAGCAAGGCCGTTTTCCTCTGCGATCCGCACAAACGTGGAAAACAGTTCTTTTTTACATATATAGCAGCGGTCGGGCGGATTCTGACTGATGCCCTCGATGCTCAGCTCATCGATCTCCACGATGATCTGCCTTATTCCGCGCTCCCTGCAGAAGGCGACCGCTTCATCATGTTCCCGCCCGGGGAAGAAACAGGACGAGGCCGTCACAGCCGTCACATTTTCTTTCCCCAGCGCCTCTACTGCCGTATCCAGAAGGAACGTCGAATCGACTCCGCTCGAATAGGCAACCAGCAGGCTCCCAAAAGATCGCAGATAATCTTTGAGTGTCTGATACTTTTTGTTCAATTCTTCTGTCAAAACAATGCTGTCCATTTATAATACCTCTCATTCGAGATGAGCCCACACCGCTTTTTATCCACGGTCCTCTTTTCTGTCAAAGATAACCGGCGGTCCGGTCAGGCCGGGCTTTCCAAAAAGTTCCAGATCATCGGAAGAGCCGCGCCTAACGGGACAGCATCTTCAAGCACCGCGCGTCTGCAGAGGAAATCCTCCGGCAGCGGATACAGGAGCTGTTCTTTGATGTTCCGGTACAGCACGGCAAAGTCCTTGTCCCGCATAAATTCTCCCAGTTCTCCGCCGAGGATGATCTGCGTGTCATACAGAAGCATTACTGTCTCGAGCGCCCGGGAAAGCCGCGCCAGATAACGGTCCCAGCGTATCATGGCCTCAGGATTTTCCGCGATCACCTTCTCCGTAAAATCCTTCAGCGTTTCATCCTTCAGCAGGATCGAATCCGTAGAACACTCCGTCTCGAGGCAGCCGTAGCGGCCGCACCGGCAACGACGCGACCCGCCGCTGATCTGCATATGCTCGATCATCGTCCCATGGCCGTAGCGTCCGGTCAGGATCCTGCGGTCTGTCACGATAGCCGCCCCTACGGTTTTTCCGAGGGACAGATATAACATGCTGTCCATGTCCGGCGCCGCAAACATTTCGGAAGCCGCCGCCGCTCCCGTGTCCCTGATGAGCGTACACGGGACATGCAGCCACGCAGAAAAGCCTGCTGCCTTCATGTCTGCAAAACAGGAAGGCTCGGCATAAACGACTTTTTCTCCGGAGGGCGAGACCGGGCACGGCACCGCGATGCCTGCACCGAGCACCTGCTC
>CAMNGN010000157.1 GCA_946538475.1 uncultured Blautia sp. | reverse complement strand
CCTTCAGCTCCACCAGAACCGACACCTGCTTGCCGTTTTCCGCAGCCTGCGCAAGTGCGGCGATGATCGGAGAATTGCCGCTGACACGGTAGAGCGTCTGCTTGATGGCCAGAACGTCCGGATCCTTGGATGCCTGACGGATAAAGTTTACTACGGGATCGAAGCTCATGTATGGATGATGCAGGAAAACATCCTTCTCCCTGATCACATCAAAAATATTTTTGGACTCGTCCATAAAGTCGACGACCGGAGCAGGGGTATACCGGGGTGTTTTATACTTATCGTAACCATCCTGTCCATATACTTTCATCAGCATGGTAAGGTCGAGCGGTCCGCTGATCTTGAACAGGTCCTCATCCTTGATCGCGAACTCCTCTTCCAGAACCTTCAGAAGCCTCTCGTCCATCTTCTCCTCGACTTCCAGACGGATCACTTCGCCCCACTGACGCTTCTTCAGCTGCTTTTTGATCTCCACCAGAAGATCCTCAGCCTCGTCCTCATCGATCGTGAGGTCGGCGTTTCGCATGATCCGGTAGGGATGCGCGCAGACGACGTTGTTGCTGAGGAACAGCTTGCTGATATTTCTCCTGATGATCTCCTCCAGAAGGATGACCGTCGTGTCTCCCTCATTTTTGGAAGGAATGATCGTCACACGCGGCAGCACCGAAGGCACCTGCACGGTGGCGAACACCAGCGATTCCTTGCCTTTTTTCTTGTCCTTGCGCGAGATCAGCGCACCGATGTTCAGCGTCTTATTGCGGACCAGCGGGAAGGGACGCGAGGAATCCATTGCCATCGGCGTCAGCACCTTATAGACCGTATCCTCAAAATAATTATCGACAAATTCGGCCTGCTCTTTTGTCAGGTCCTTATGGTCCTGGATCAGATGGAATCCTGCTTTCTCCAGTGCGGGAAGCAGGCTGCGGTTCAATGTCGAATACTGCAGCTGGACCAGTTCATGTGTGTTGGCGCTGATCTGCTTCAGCTGCTCTCTGGACGTCAGCCCTGCGATATCCGTTTTTGTATAACCGGCGTGCACCTGGTCTTTAAGCGAAGCGACACGGACCATGTAAAACTCATCCAGGTTGGAGGAAGTGATGCTCAGGAACTTAAGCCTCTCAAAAAGCGGCAGATTTTTATCGCGCGCCTCGGAAAGCACTCTCTCGTCAAATTTAAGCCAGCTGAGCTCTCTGTTCACAAAATATTCCGGTTTTTCAAAGTTTTTTAAATCCATGATATTCTCCTCACACTTTTTTCTTGCGTCTCAGTTCAAGCCTGATTCCGAACACTTCCTCGAAAAACTCGACCTTGTCCTTCAGGAGGCCCAGCTCCAGGGACATATCCTTGGTCGAATCCACAAGGAGCGTCAGTTTGCGGTCTTTCAGAACAGCCTGCAGTTTTTCCACTTTCTGGTAATGGCTGCGGTCCATGGCGTTCGCCAGACGAAGAATTGCAGCCAGCTTGGCTACCAGCAGATATTTGTCACGATCGATGGCCGTATCCTGGTCATATTCCGAACTGTAGCGGAAATCCGCATTGTTGTATCTGACCGCGTTGGCGATGATCTTACGCTCGGCGGTCGAAAGTCCGATGATCTCGGTCTCCATGATGATGCGGTAAGAGCATTCCGAAACCGCCCCCATGCTGATATATTTTCCGCAGTCGTGAAGCTGGACGGCCAGCTGAAGAAGCAGCCGCTCTCTCTTGCCCATACCGTGGATTTTCTTTGTGCTGTCAAAAATGGCAAGCGCGATATCCGTCGTTCCCTGAATATGGTTTTTGCCCGAAGAATAACGCTTTGCGATATTTCTGGCTGCCACCAGAATATCGTTCTCAAAATTGTGCGCGCTCTTGATATATTTTTTTCGCTCCGCATAATCGTACGCAATACCGTCAAGGAGCGAAACACCGGGTGCCCACAGGCTCTCCGCGCCGAAAATATCAAAGAAGCTGCGGCAGATCACCATGGTCGGTGTAACAAGAGAAGCGTATTCCGGATCGATATCCAGCTGCTCTGCCAGTTCCTGGTCGGGTCTGTTCACCACTTCCGCATAGCGTGTATCAAACTCGGCACGGGTGATGATATTGTCCTTCAGATCTTCATGATAGATCGTGTCAGTGAGGAAGTCGCCCATCAGGATCACGTTCTTGATATCGCGGTCCTTCAGATACAGCCTCTGGAAGCACATCAGATCGTTACGAATGAACTCTTCAACCAGCTGATCGTAATGGATCGTGGTCTTCTCGAGCATTTTCAGCCGCTCTCTGATACGCATACTTCCTATCTTCAGACTCTGGGTGGTGACCAATGTGTCCTTATCAAACAGAGACACCTGAAGGCTTCCGCCGCCGACATCCAGAATGGCGGTTCCTTTCTGGATCATCTTCTTAAACCCTGTCTCGATCGCTGCGATGGACTTATAACCCAGGTAATGCTGTTCGGAATTGCTCAGGACCTCGACCCTGAGGCCGGTCCTTTGAAAGATCTGCTCGATAACAATGATCGGGTTGATCAGCTCACGAAACGCGCTGGTGGCGCATGCCCGGTATTCGACCACACCGAATTCCTGCATCATCCGTTTGAAATCCAGCAGGATCTCACACAGAACATCCACCATCTCGGAACTCAGCTTTCTTCCCGAATAGGCATCCTTTCCGACCTCCAGGCGATAGCGGACATCATTCAGTTCCCGAAAGCCGACTTTCTTTGAAAGTTCAAACACTTTCATGCTGATCTCATATGCTCCGATGTCTATCGCCGCAAATGTATTCACTGCCATTTCCTTATCATACCCTCCTATATTTCAGAAATTTCCCAAAACACGCATCTTCAAAGCCTCCGCTTCCAGTCCTCTTAATGCATTCACCACTGCGCTGTCCTTAAGGCTTCCCTCAAAATCGACAAAGAACCGATATTCCCAGTTCTTCCCGGGAACCGGCCGCGACTCGATCCGTGTCATGTTAAGTCCGTTGTAAATGATATGTGAAAGCATATTGTAAAGCGTACCGCTTGCATGCGGAAGTTCAAAGCAGATACTGATCTTTTCGGCCCCGTTCCGGTATACCGGCCTGCCGCTCACAATGATGAACCTCGTGGCGTTCAGATCATTCCCGCAGATGTTTTCCGCGAGCACCGAAAGCCCGAAAAGCTGCCCTGCCTCACGGCTTGCGATGGCAGCGACCGAGCCGTCTCCTGCCTCACTCACCGTCTTTGCCGCTCCCGCGGTGTTCACCGCTTCTTTCTCTTCCCACTCGGGATGCTGCTCCAGAAATGCCCTGCACTGCGCCAGCGCCTGCGGATGAGAATATACCGTACGGATATCCTCAATGCCCGTGCCCGGAAGCCCCAGGAGTACATGATCCACCCGGATGATCTGTTCCCCAACAATATTCAGCCGGTACTCCATAAGAAGGTCATAGATATCCGCCACGATCCCGGCCGTGGAGTTTTCGATCGGAAGGACCGCATAGTCCGCTCTTCCCTCCTTGACCTCATCAAATGCATCTCTCCAGGTCTTCACATGCCGGCTGTTTATCTCGCTTCCAAAGTATCTCTGCATAGCCGCATAGCTGTACGCGCCTTCCACTCCCTGAAACACGACGCGGACATTCTCCATCGGAAGCTCGTCTACATACTCGAAATCCTCCTCATCCCGAATCCCGTGCTCCGTGATCAGCTGATACTGCCGCTTACGGCTGATCGCCATGATCTGCTGAAAAAGCTCGGCCGCTCCCAGCTTGTTAAACTCACTGTGAGCCTTGCCGCGCAGCGTCTCGATCTTCGACCTCTCCCTCTCGGGGTCAAGCACCTGCATGCCGGTCCTGATCTTATATTCTGCCACCCGTTCCGAAACCGCCATTCGCTCCTCGAACAGGCGTATGATCTCGTCGTCTATCTTATCAATCTGCGCCCTGCACTCCTGCAGGTCTACTGTTTTATCGTCCATCTTCCTGTCTTTCCTGCGCCATTATCCTGTATCAATAATTCTTTGTTTCTATAATCTCTGCTTTACTATATCTTCAGCGGTCTCAGCCAATCTATGTCCGTCCGGATCGCGTCTCAAAACTTCCTTCTCCAGTACGCTCAAAAAAGAAAGCGATCCAAAAGCGACGATGACATCCCCCGGGCTTGCTTCGTTAAGTGCGCTTTCAACTGCCTCTCCGATGCTCCCAGCTGCCTCCACTTTTCCTCCGGGGCAGCAACGTTTTGCTTCATCGCATAACTTCTCAGCAGGCAGTGCACGTCTGTTTCCCGGCGTTTCGATGGCATAAACCATGTCCGCCAAAGGGCACATGATTTTTAAAACCGTACGATAGTCCTTATCCTTAAACATGCCGATGATAAAGATAAATCGGCCTTTACTGTTGCCGGCAATTTCTTCTCTTCCGGCGCTTCCTGCGCTCTGCTTACCGTGCTCCGGAAA
Organism: uncultured Blautia sp.; assembly: GCA_946538475.1. GTDB lineage: Bacteria > Bacillota > Clostridia > Lachnospirales > Lachnospiraceae > Blautia_A. The sequence continues at coordinate 196 of CAMNGN010000157.1, read as the reverse complement.
ATATCTTTGCAGCGTTTTCCGTAAAATCTCTGCGGCGGGAGTGTTGTGCGCCCCATCCATAATGAAGTACGGTTTCCTCCGAAGGACTGTAAATCTTCCTCTCCAGGCCGTGCGAAGAAGTCCCTTTTTTCTCGTCTCAGATGAAGACGGAAATCCCTCTTCATCCAGAATATCCAGCGCCTTCAGTGCCAGCACC
>CAMNGN010000156.1 GCA_946538475.1 uncultured Blautia sp. | reverse complement strand
ATAAATTATACTTTACAGTCTCAGGGGTTTCTTTCGGACCGCCGTATCGTGGAAGCTGAAGTAGTCCGGTCTGTGGCGGGACTGGGTATACTCGAACATGATTCCGTCCGCGTTGTAGACCTGACCTGTGATCACCGCCATGCAGTTATAATCTCCGAGGTCGAGCCATTTCTCATCCAGCTCGGTGACCCTCTCAACAGTGATCCACCTCTTGCTGGTGACGATCGTCATTCCGAGTTCATTTTCAATATAATCATACACAGAATTTTCCGCGATCTCTCTGGTCAGGCCGGGCACCTGGCTTGTCAGGAACATATTCAGATCCAAAATGAGCGGCTTCTCATCAAGATACCTCACCCTCTGCAGAAAATAAATTTCCTCACCCTTCGGAAAGCCTGTGCGGGCGGCGATCCGGTCGTCGACGTTCATTGTAAACAGATTGAGGACCTTCGTCCCCGGCACCTTGTTGTTCCGGAGCGCGGACTCTCTGAAAGACTCGATCCCGCCCATTGAGAAAGCCGTCTGAGTTACCGGCTGATAGATGACACGGACACCGACTCCGTGTAGAGACTGTACATATCCGTCCTCAGCCAGAGCCGCTATAGCCCTGCGGACAGTGTTTCTCGAACACCCGTAAAAACCGACAAGAGTATTTTCAGAAGGCAGCAGATCCTGAGCCTGGCGCTCGCCGGCCTCGATCCGCTGTTTCATATCTCTGTAAATAGACTGATATTTTGCTCTTGGCATATTGTTCTGACCCTTTTCAATAGCAGACGTTCATGCTGCGGTTTGGTGGCTTTCGCGCAAAAGCCATATGGCTGCGTGGCCGCCGTATGTGGACATTGCTGTGCAGAAGCCTTGAATCGGACTTTCTGAGCAGGAATGTTAAAATAATGCTATTTTATTATAAAGATTAACAGCTGTCTTAACAAGTGACAATAGTCTAAATATTTCACTTTATGTACTTTATTCTCATGATTTCTGTCATACAAAGCCCATGATTACACTCATTCGTTAAAACGTCTTCTTTTCGTATCCTAAAGGATCCGAGCCGCAAACACTAATAAGGCGCCTTGGAAAGCCTGCGTAAAAAAGATACCTTAAGAAGACTCCGGAAAACATATGGCAAATGTACCAAATTTCGTGTCAAAAATTTGTTTAAACAAGTTTTTCAATAATTGTTGACTTTCTTGTTCAAACAAGATATTATAAATACGCAGGCCAAACATGTTCAAACAAGTTTAACGCAAATAACGGGTATGCCGCAAAGGCGGCGGAAAGGAAAAGACTATGGGAAAGTATCAAGACGATTCAGCTGAGCTGCTAAAGCTCGTAGGCGGTAAGGAAAACATCTCTGCCGTTTCTCATTGTATGACACGTATGCGCTTTGTACTGGCGGATCCGAGCAAAGCGGATGTGCCGGGTATCGAAAAGATGAAGGTCGTAAAAGGCACCTTCACACAGTCAGGCCAGTTCCAGGTCATCATCGGCAACACAGTTTCAGAATTCTACAATGATTTCACAGCAGTTTCCGGCATCTCCGGTGTCTCTAAGGATGAAGTGAAGAAAGCTGCAAAGCAGAACCAGAATCCTCTGCAGCGTGTAGCTACGGTCCTGGCTGAGATATTTGCACCGCTCCTGCCGGCCATCATCACCGGAGGTCTTATCCTCGGTTTCCGTAACTGTATCGACTCCCTCTACATTTTCCAGGGCGGTCATACTCTGACAGAGCTGTCCCAGTTCTGGGCAGGCCTTGATCATTTCCTCTGGCTGATCGGTGAAGCGGTCTTCCACGTAGGTATTCCGGTCGGTATCTGCTGGTCCATCTCCAAGAAGATGGGTACAACAGAGATGCTGGGCATCATCCTCGGTCTCACACTTGTTTCCGGTCAGCTGCTCAACGCTTACGCCGTTGCTTCCACAGCAGCTGCTGACATTCCGAAGTGGAATTTCGGTTTCGCCCAGGTCAACATGATCGGTTATCAGGCACAGGTCATCCCGGCTATGCTCGCAGGCTTCACACTCGTATATCTTGAGAAATTCTTCCGAAAGATCATACCTGCAGTTGTTTCAATGATTTTCGTACCGTTCTTCTCCATCACGCTTGCCGTCATGGCTGCTCACTTTATCCTTGGTCCTATCGGCTGGAAGATCGGTTCCGCTATCTCCGCAGTCGTTTACGCAGGTATCACAGGTCCGGTCAAGGTCCTCTTCGGCGCAATCTTCGGTTTCATTTATGCTCCGCTTGTTATCACCGGTCTGCACCACATGACCAACGCTATCGACCTGCAGCTCGTCGCTGAGTTCGGCGGCACAATGCTTTGGCCTATGATTGCTCTTTCCAATATCGCTCAGGGCTCCGCTGTTCTGGCTATGATCATGCTGCAGAAGAAGAACGAGGAGGCACAGGAAGTCAACGTTCCGTCCTGCATCTCCTGCTACCTCGGCGTTACTGAGCCGGCTATCTTCGGTGTCAACCTGAAGTATATGTTCCCGTTCGTCTGCGCTATGACAGGCTCCGCGTGCGCGGCTGTCTTCTCAGTCCTCACGGGCGTAGAATCTCTCTCCATCGGTGTCGGCGGTCTTCCGGGTATTCTTTCCATCCGTCCCGACAAGATGCTTTTCTTCGCAATTGCCATGCTGATCGCAATCGTAGTTCCGTTCATCCTGACTACGATATTCGGTCGGGCAAGGGGTGTTAAGTAACAGTTTTAACATGGTAAAATATTGTTGCCGGTGTCCCTGGACCCGGCATACAATATATCCGGATGGGGGACAGATTCCCCCACTGAGTTATACTCTAAAGGAGGACCGATATGTCTGATTTCAGAAACAGCACCGTTTATCAGATTTATATTAAATCTTTCTGCGATTCTAACGGCGACGGTATCGGCGATCTCGGCGGAATCATAAGCCGCCTTGATTATCTGAAGAATCTCGGGGTCGACTATCTGTGGATCACCCCGTTCTTCCTCTCGCCCATGAACGACAACGGCTACGACGTAGCTGATTATTACAGCATCAATCCCATGTTCGGCACAATGGACGACGCGGACAGACTGATCCGCGAGGCCGCTGACCGCGGCATAGGCCTCATGTTCGACATGGTCTTCAACCACACATCCACCGACCATGAATGGTTCCAAAAAGCCCTTGCAGGCGATCCGACCTACATGGATTATTACATTTTCCGCGATCCGGTCGACGGGCACGCGCCGACCAACTGGGAATCAAAGTTCGGTGGCAACGCGTGGGAATATGTTCCGTCTCTGGGCAAATATTATTTGCACCTCTTCGACGTCTCTCAGGCAGATCTCAACTGGGAGAACCCGGCTGTCAGAGCAGAGCTGGCCAAGGTGCTGCGCTTCTGGAAGGCCAAGGGTGTTTCCGGATTCCGCTTCGACGTTGTCAACCTGATTTCCAAGCCGGATAAATACGAGGATGACACGATCGGCGACGGCAGACGCTTCTACACAGACGGTCCGAGAATTCACCAGTATCTCAAAGAGCTGGTCGAGGCCGGAGGAATCGCAGGCGATATGACAGTCGGCGAAATGTCCTCTACCTCCCTGGACAACTGTGTCCGCTACGCGAACCCGGATGAGAAAGAGCTCAAGATGGTATTCTCGTTCCACCATCTGAAGATTGACTATCTGAACGGTCAGAAGTGGGCGCTCAAAGCCCCGGACTACGCCGAGCTTCGCGCTCTCTTTAAGAAATGGCAGGAGGGCATGCAGGATGCAAATGCATGGAACGCCCTCTTCTGGTGCAACCACGACCAGCCGAGAGCCGTCAGCCGGTTCGGTGACGACAAGAACTACTGGAAAGAATCCGCAAGATCACTCGCTATGCTGATCCATCTGATGCGGGGCACCCCGTATATTTACCAGGGTGAAGAGCTCGGTATGACCAATGCCTACTTCACGGATATAAACCAGTACCGCGATGTTGAAAGCACGAACTACTTCCGCATTCTGACAGAAGGCGGCACGTCAAAAGAGGAAGCCCTCGACATCATCGCAGCAAGATCCCGCGACAACGGAAGAACGCCCATGCAGTGGGACGGAACAGCCGGCGCAGGATTCACGACGGGAACTCCGTGGCTCGGCATTCCTGACAACCATGTCACGATCAACGCAGAGGCGGAGGAAAATGATCCGACTTCCATCTATGCCTTCTACAAAGAGCTTGTACGCCTCCGCAAGGAGATGGAAATCATAGCCGACGGCCAGATCAGATATCTGGATTCCGGTCACGATTCCGTACTCGCTTACGAGCGGACGTACGGACAGGAAAAGCTGACAGTTGTATGCAGTCTTGCAGGTGAGGAGCTTCTCCTTTCGGAGCCGATCAGCCTTGAGGGCAAGAAGGTTCTTCTCTCTTCGTACTTAGATGAGCCGACAGGCACAGTGACAGCCCTCCGGCCGTATGAGTCTATTGCGATTTACGAGAACTGACCTGCCAGAATGGATTCATTCAGACAGAGTTCCGATAGAACTATGCATGTTTCAATTCATTCTGCTTAAATCCCACCCATACTTCTTTTCAGGAAAGAGAGGCCGCACGGTCTCTCTTTTCTTCTTTTTTATTGACACTTACCGACGTAAATGGTACATTTAA
>CAMNGN010000155.1 GCA_946538475.1 uncultured Blautia sp. | reverse complement strand
TTTATCATCAGCTACATTCTTTCGGTCGTGCTGGATAAGGTGGTTTATGGTGGAAATTATGGGAAGCTGGCGCTTATTATTACCGACCATCCGATGAGTATTTCCAGGGCGATCGATGATGCGACCACGAGAGGGGCGACGGTGCTGAAAGGTATGGGGGCATATACAGGAGAAGATAAGTATGTTGTGATGTGTGCCTGCAACAATAAAGAAATGTATGCGATACGAAAACTGGCGCATGAGGTGGATCCAAGCTCGTTTGTGATCATTCAGGAATCAAATGAGGTGATCGGGGAAGGGTTTCATGTGCCGGAGCAGATGGGGTGAAACGGGGGACGAGTGAGTAAATGGGACGCTTCTCATTGAGAAGCGTCCCATTTACTCACTCGTCCCTGTGGTTCACTCCACTACAGTCACCCGTGCCGCCATATAAGGCTTCGCCGGGAACGGAACTTCAAATCTGCCGCTGAAACGTCCCGCGGGTGTGATCGTCATATTCCAGGTGTCGATCAGCTCAACCTCTACAGTCTTTCCTTCAAAGAAGAATGGACGGCCGGAGGGTCTGTTTGCGCCATAATAATACATGATGCAGGGTTTATTCGGACGAGAGCCCGGATGAATGTTTGTTCCGACGGCCTCATCGAACATTCCGGTCATTGGCTGTATATATCCGCCATTCTCTTCCATTATCTTTTTAAGGAAGGCAATTCTCTCGGGACTTGTCCCTTTGATCTTTCCGCCGTGGGACCACCACAGGATCTCTTCGTCGCACAGGTATGTCTCGCCGTGCTGGCCGTAGCCGCCGCGCACGTAGGCTTCCCAGAAACGACGGGTCATTTCTTCTCCGCTGATATTTCCCCAGCCGAAAGGAATATCTCCTTCGTAAGCGATCTCATCCAGGACACATGGCTTTCCAAACTGTGTACGCCACAGATCTGTATTTTCTGCAGTACGATAAAGGTCGATCCGCTGAATGCTGCAGTGGGTGATCCATGGGCGGGTGTGGTCGTACATTGTCATGCAGTTGTGGATCGAGCGCAGATGACGGTACGGGTCCTGCCTGCAGACTACAGCAGCGTTGGACTCCCACTGAGAGATGGGCTTCCAAAAGAACAGATCGTACTCGTTCGCCATAGCCCACCAGACATTGTGGTAAGCGCTGAGACGATTGACGATATATTTCAGATAGAAGTTTTCTTCTTCCTCTGTCAGATGTGCAAATCCCCAGCGATCATACGGGTGCAGAAGGATCAGGTCGGCTTCGATTCCCATCTTTCCAAGGCGTACGATGTCGTTCTCGATACGGGCAAAGTATTCCGGATTGAAACGGGAAAAGTCCCAGACTTTCTCCGGGTCGCCGACGGAAACCGGGATGCCGCCAAACTCGTTCCGGGGCATGGACTTCATCTCTTCTTCGTTAAAGTCGGAAGGCTTCCACGGCGAATCTTCGCGCAGCACAAAGGGATATAACTCGGGCTCACGCAGGTTATAATCGTAATGCTTGGGGAAGATACAGTAACGGAGCTTGTTGAAGGGAAGCTTTGCCAGGCTCTCGTAGGTATCTTTTCGGACAGCTTCGGGCTGCAGGTGCCACACATAGCAGGTGGTGCCGACCGGGTAATAGACCGTCCCGTCATCGTAGGAAAAATGCCAGGTGGATGCAACGCGGACAGGACCGTGATTTCCTTCTTCCGCCTCGCCGACCGAAACCGTGACTTCTTCGGTATCACCCCAGTCGGTGACGATCTTACAACAATACTTTTCTTCGAAAGACGGCATGCACCTTACTTTGTAGATGCCGTTCCCGTCATAAAAACCTTCTACGTCCTTCGTCTCGGATGCACTTTCGAAAGTGCCTTTTACCCAATGATCCGCAAATGGATTGCCGTCAGTGGGGCCTTCCAGGGTGATTTCGATCACGCCATATTTTTTGGCCTCTTCGGTATAGCTCTTCAGCATGAGGTTACTCCTTTTCATCTGCTGTGCAGGACAATACGATATTGTCCGTTATAAACAAAACAGGGACGCTGCCGAATGAAGCACCTCGGCCGCAATCCCTTCTGTTATTATATTCTCCAGGGGGCTATATTAGCAAGCATATATTGCGGGTTTTACAACAATTATAGTTACTATTCACACTCCGGCTTGCTGTGGGACAGGCCTTCATGATCTAAGAGAAGAGCATGAGAAGTGGTGGTCAAATTACTATCAGGCATCTGCGATCTCTATTCCGGATACCCGTCTTGAGGGATATTATTATCTGGAGATGTACACTCTGGCATGCTGTACACGGCCCGGAGATATTCACATGACGCTGGAAGGCCCCTGGACAGACGACAATAACATGGCCCCCATCTGTGACAATGACTATCACTGGAACAATGAGCAGGAACTGCAGGAATGGGATGACGGAAAGCTTCATCTCCCGTGGACGAGTTCACCGGAGTATCACGGGATCGACGAAACTCTGCGGTGGCCGGACAAAAAGGAGCCTGCCTGCCATGTGCATGAGGTCTTGACAGCGATGTCAGAAGGTGGTGAGAAAGGGACTTTTACCGACATTCTTTCGGACGCAGGCAAACAGATGCCTCTTAACTCAGGGGCTTATACTATAACAAAGGGGGTGGTCAGCTGACCACCCCTTTGTTATGAAGCAATGATAATCGTTCAAAGAACAGTTTCTTTATGCCGGTATCTCTAAACCACTCTTCTTCCACGTCTGCGATCTGATTCAGTCCGATATTCCTGACGGCTTCTTCTGCGGCTTCGCGCTGTGACAGATGACGGTTGAACACGTTTCTTTCCGGCAGGCATGGAGCGCCATCCAAACCCTCGTAAGCTTCGAAGGTGTGATTAAAGTCCATCAGATCGTACAGCCGTATTGGCCGGTTCGTTCTGTTATCGATGAGAAAACCCCAGTTAGCCCAATGCCTGTCGGTATTCCCTGTCAGATAATCAAGGATATTCATCATATAGTAGCTGTAGGCATCCAGGTCAAGCAGATATTCTCCTGCATTGATATCGTGATTTATCGCATAGATCGAAAAGGCTTCCCAGGTGACCAGACTGAAATCCGGCGAGGTGATCAGTCGGCTTTCGGAAACGGGCTGCCCATCATAAATCTGTTCTTCATAGACCACCTGGTTTACGCGGAAGCAACGGCAGATCCTGCTTGCCAGCAGCTCGTTCTGCACGGCTGTCGGGCTTCCGTCTTTATAAAGCCGAAAGCCATCTTCCTTGCGGATCCAGGCTTTGGGGAACAGGCCCGAGGTGCTTAAGTCGTCTGCGATCAGGTGACTGTTGTTTATGGTCATCTGTTTGCCTCGAAGAGCTACGTCGACAAACGCAGTCTGCAGATGATTGTCATACAGGTTGAGCTCTTTGAACGTTATTGTTTCGGAGGATCGTTTTACCCAGAAAATGTCTGTGAGAGACAGACAGTGATAGGAAAGAGCAATGCCTGCTCTGTCACGGTCTGTCATGGCCTGTGTCTGTCCGATGCTGTTCAGGATTTCTTTTGCGTAGATTCGGTCCAAAGTAAGTACTCTGGAGGCACACCAATGATAAAAATTGTCCAGGTTTTGAAGTCTCAGTTCAATGTCATCATCAGACAGCTCCTCCAGATAGAGATCATAAGGGAGTTCGGCTTCGCTGATAATACGGCAGAGTCCGGCTTTGGAAAGCTCGGCGGCCGGATGTTCGCCGCGCATGATGATGTAGTTTTCTTTAAAAATCGATGCAGCCATTTGAGCGGAACTCCCCTTTTTGATATAATAGCTATTGTACCGTCTCGTTGCCATCTGCAGCCGAATCGTACACGTGCTGCACGGTTGCGAACTGAGATAGTAGTGGAATTCTGAATATGACGGAGACAGGACCTTAGTATCAGTATAGCGAAATTGGCAAAAACCTGCAAGTCAGGTACGGGAGATATGGTACCTGCGGTTATCAGTATGTCCGGCTGCTGTAGAAAATGTTTCAGAGAGGAGAAGATTAATGGGTAAGAAAATTATTGCGGTGAACGCAGGGCCAAGAAAGGGATGGAACACAGATATGCTGATCACCGAGGCTTCCAAGGGAGCTGAGGCAGCAGGAGCGGAGGTAGAACGCTTCGACCTTTTCAGGTTAGAGAGATATACGGGATGTATTTCCTGCTTTGGATGTAAGAAGGAAAAGTTCAAGGGACATTGTATATGTAAGGATGGTTTGACACCGGTTCTGGATGCCATTAGAGACGCCGATGGCTTGATTATTGGTTCGCCGAATTATCTCAGCGAGCTGACAGCATCCTTCAGAGCGCTGTACGAGCGTCTGATCTTTCAGAATCTTACCTATAATGTGGAAACTCCATGCTGCAACACACGGCCGATTCCGGTGCTGCTGATCATGACGAGCAATGCGCCGGATACCATGTACTCAGGGCTGCTCAGCAACTATCAGCAGACACTCAGCCGCTTTGTCGGCCCGACAGAGGTCTTTGTCAGTGGAAACACATTGCAGCTTAAAGACTACAGCAAGACAGACTGGCCGTGGACTATGTTTGACGCTGAGGCGAAGAAGAGAAGGCGTGAGACGGTGTTTCCGGAGGAGTGCAGGAGAGTGCGGGAGATGGGGGAAGCGCT
>CAMNGN010000154.1 GCA_946538475.1 uncultured Blautia sp. | reverse complement strand
GCGGTATGCAGGCTTGGGTGGGTCAAAGAGAAACGTCCCCATTGACCCAACATGTGACACTTTGTCACACCTGTGATTCACTTCTGCACTTTCATTCATTTTTTTGCTGTGCTATACTCGACACAGAGAGGGGGGATCCCGTATGACATACAATATTTTAATCAGAATGATGGGTGAATTTGTCATCCTCTCAGACGGGCAGGAATATAACTCTTTGGTCGGCAAGACACGCAAAGGTGTAGCCTTTATGGAGTATCTGATCCTCAATTATGGAAAACAGGTACCCAAACAGCGGTTGTTAAGCATACTTTGGTCGGGATATAAACACGCGAACCCCGAGAATTCGCTCAAAGTTATGGTCAGCAGGCTGCGAAAAATGCTGAACGAGATAAGCGAAGGATTAGGTGAATGCATTCGCACTGAACGCGGCACATACAGCTGGGTGAATCTTCCGGGAATGCGGGTGGATGCTCTGGAGATCATGGAAATTTTTGAGCGTCTTCCCGAGGAAACCTCTGAAACGAGAAAAGTCGCTTTATACAGCCGGCTGGTTGATCTGTACCGCGGCGATCTGTACCTGACCGGCGATTTTGTCAGCGGAAACGAGTATTCGGCAGCGTTCCATAATGAATATCTGAATGCCATTTATGATTATGTAGAAATGCTGATGCGTGAAGGAAAATATGATGCGGTGATCAATGTGTGTTCCGCAGCGCAGAAGATCGACGAATTTGATGAACGCCTTTACATGGAGATGATGCGGGCGCAGGTGTATACAAATCGTATAACGGAGGCCATGGAGCAGTACCGCAAAGTGACAGACATGCATGAAACGTACCTGGATGCGGATCCCAGCGAAGAAATGCACGAGTTTTATGCGAAGATCATGCGGCAGAACAAGGCTCTGCGGTTCAGCCTTGACGGACTGAAGAGAGAGCTGAAGGAAGGCGTTCCGCCCAGAGGTGCATATATCTGCGAATACCCCGAATTCAGGCAGATCTGTTATCTGATGATCCCTACACTGGACAGGATAAGCTGCAGCCTGTATATGGGGCTGATCATGCTGGGAGAGCAGGAAGACCATCCGGGAGTGGAGGAGAAGGTCCTGAATAAGCTGATCGGTGATCTGATCTCTATTCTGCGGGAAAATCTTCGCCAGGGAGATGTGGTGTCGAGGATCAGTCCCACGATCGTGGCAGTGATGCTTCCTTCGGTAAACCATACGACCGGAAATATGGTGCTTGAACGTATAAAGCAGCTGTTCCTGATACACAACCCTGAGATCAATATTCCTTTTCGTTACAGACTGGGTGAGATGGTACACTCCTTGACAGACAATTCATAATAACGTAAAATATAATGATAAAATATCTGAGTATTGAGAGGCGTTAATATGAGCAGTCCTATTCCATCCGGTATGATATTCGATAAAAAGACCGGAACTTTTGTAAGCCCCACCGAACCGGCAGTAAAGCAATCCTGGTTCAAACGTAACCTTACAACACTCCTCCTTTTGCTGATGGGAGCCGTTGGCCTCGGCCTGATCCTGTATCCTTCGTTTGCGGATTGGTGGAACTCGTTCCATCAGTCGAGAGCTGTCGCATCGTACATGGAGGCAGTCGCAAGCATGGATAAGTCCATGTACGAAGAAATGCTGAAAGAAGCCGATGCGTACAATGCCAAACTCAGCAAGACCGGCATCCAGTGGATGCTTACCGAAGAGCAGAAGAAGGAGTACGAAAAGGTTCTGAACATAAATGATACCGGGATCATGGGTTATATCGATATTCCGAAGATCAATGTCGAGCTTCCCATCTATCACGGTACCGATGAGGCCGTACTTCAGATCGCGGTCGGTCACCTTGAGGGAACATCCCTTCCCGTAGGCGGAAAAGGATCACACTGCGTGGTATCCGGCCATCGTGGGCTTCCGTCGGCAAGGCTGTTTACCGACATCGATAAGCTGGTTGAAGGTGACAGCTTTACACTGACCGTCCTGAACAGGACAGTCACCTACGAAGTGGATCAGATACGTATCGTAGAGCCGACCGATCTTTCCGATCTTCAATTAGACAAAAAAATGGATCTGTGTACACTGGTAACCTGTACTCCGTACGGTATCAATACACACAGGCTTCTGGTGCGCGGTCATCGTGTGGCCAACGCACAGGGCGAGGCGACCGTCATTGCGGATGCAATGCAGATCGAGAGCGTTTACATCGCACCGTTTATCGCGGCACCGATACTTGTGCTGCTGATCGTATGGATGCTGATCGGTACGAGCAGAAGAAAGAAACTGAAACAGCTCCTTATCAGGACCAAAGAGCAGTTTGGGGTTGAAGAGGAGTGAGATGAGGTGAAACAGGGGACCGTCCCCTGTTTCACCTTTTTTCTTTCTCCGGAAGTTAGATAATAATAACAAAAATAGTGCCTCTGCCATTCCTTCTTTTGTGAATTATATAACGAGTTTTGTTGACAGAAAACCCCGGTCTGTGTATAATTAATAAGATAAATCTTTCTGTCCGCAAGGCCTTATTCTGCCTGTCTGCGGTCAGAAGATTTTTAGCTGTTGTTTTACACAAGCATTAAACATCAGGAGGTTATCGAATGAAGAAAGTAGCCAGTAAAGTTCCCTTTAAGGGGACTGAAGAACAGGCGATCGCACTTCAGAAGGTGATTGATGAGAACAAGCATGATTCCAGCAACCTTATGGTCGTCATGCAGAAAGCTCAGGATATCTACGGATATCTGCCTTACGAAGTTCAGATTGCCATCGCCGAGGGAATGAACGTGCCCTTTGAGAAGGTTTACGGTGTTGCCACCTTCTATGCACAGTTTGCCCTTTCACCGAAAGGAAAATACAACATTTCTGTCTGTCTCGGAACTGCATGTTATGTTAAGGGCTCCGGAGACATTTTCCAGAGACTCCAGGATAAGCTGGGAATCGGGCCGGAAGAGTGCACTGCAGACGGCAAATTCTCCCTTACCGCTGCTCGCTGCGTAGGCGCATGCGGACTGGCTCCGGTCATGATGGTCAACGAGGATGTCTACGGAAGGATCACTGTAGATGACGTTGAAGGTATTCTTGCGAAATACAACGAATAACGAGAGGGCCTGAAGGGATGAAGATCAGCACAGTAAAGGAGCTATTGGACGCCAGAGTGCTCTGCGGCGAAGATCAGCTGGGCAAACATGTGTATTCTGCATGCGGCTGTGATATGATGAGCGATGTTCTGGCTTACGTGAAGGATCAGGCAGTACTTCTTACCGGTCTGGTAAATCCTCAGGTAGTGCGTACGGCGGAAATGATGGACATGGTCTGTATCGTTTTCGTCAGATCAAAGCAGCCGACCGAGGCCATTCTGACGCTGGCCAGAAATTCGGGAATTGTCGTCATGGCAACCGACAAGCGGTTGTATGAAGCTTGTGGAAAACTGTATTACCACGGCCTTCAGAACGACGAGATGGAAAAAGATGGCTGAGCCGCTGGTTTTCCATTATGAAGTGGACGGTTCTGATTTTACTTCGGCAGGAACCGCGTCAGTAGCTGTCAAAAAGAGTCTGAGACAGCTGGGGCTGCCGGCAGAGGTGATCAGAAAACTCTCTATAGCCATGTATGAAGGCGAGATCAACATGGTTATTCATGCCAACGGAGGCACTGCGGATGTCATTGTCACCGAGGATTATGTGGACATAGTTCTCGCGGACAGCGGCCCCGGTATTGAGGATGTGGACAAGGCAATGCAGGAAGGTTTTTCCACTGCAACGGCTGAGATACATTCCCTGGGCTTCGGCGCAGGTATGGGCCTTCCCAACATGAAAAGGTATTCGGATGAGATGTCCATCGAGACAGAACTCGGTGTGGGAACCACCATCCGGATGCGAATCTATATGACTTAAGACACAGTCTATACAAAGGAGGAGACATGGATTCTTACGAACATTCCGTGCTGCTTGACCGTCAGAAATGTACAGGATGTACGACCTGCCTCCAACATTGTCCCACTGAAGCCATCAGAATAATCGACAGACATGCTTCTATTATTCAGGATCGTTGTATTGACTGCGGTGAATGCATTCGTGTATGTACAAATAATGCTAAGAGGGCAGAAACGGACAAACTTGACGCGATGAATCGCTTCAAGTACAAGATAGCGCTTCCGGCCCCGTCACTTTACGGACAGTTCAACAATATGGATGATGTGGACTATATTCTGAACGGTCTGATAAAGATAGGCTTTGACGAGGTTTATGAGGTGGCAAAAGCCGCCGAACTCGTATCGGCTTATACCAGAAAGTACATGAAGGCTGACGGTATTGCGCATCCGCTCATCAGCTCGGCCTGTCCTGCGGTTTTACGACTGATCTCACTGGTTTATCCTTCGCTTGAAGATCACGTGATGCACATGCTTCCTCCCATGGAAGTTGCCGCGGACCTTGCCAGGAAGAAAGCCCGGAAGGAACACCCTGAACTGAAGGATGAGGATATAGGCACATGCTTTATTTCTCCCTGTCCTTCCAAAATGAGTTATGTACATAATAACTTTGGAGAGTATAAGAGCAAAGTCAATGCAGTTGTAGCGATAAACGATGTTTACTTCAGACTGCTGGATGTCATGAAGCG
>CAMNGN010000153.1 GCA_946538475.1 uncultured Blautia sp. | reverse complement strand
TAAAGCTTGTGTAATCGTATCTGTTCAGAACCTGAACAGATACGTGCAAAAATCCATGCAAATCGCCTTCGGCGATGGGATTTTTGCCTGTTGAATCATCTTCGTACGGCCTTAGCAGCAAGTGCTTCGGCCTGTTCTGAACAGTTATATGTTGTTTTTTAAACATGAGGAAAGAAGCTGCCCGATGAGCGTATTCAAAATCGACTTAGGTGGAACCTGGTGCCTGAAGGATGAGAATCTTCAGAATATATGTGAGGCCAAAGTGCCGGGATCGGTGATCGACTCCATGTATAAGGCAGGAAAGATCGATCATCCATATTACAGGGACAATGAGTATAAGATAAGAGAGATGTTCAACAATGATTATATTCTGGAGCGGGAATTCTCTGTTCCGGAAGAGATCCTTGCCTCGGAACGTCTCGAACTTGTGGCAGAAGGACTGGATACGCTGGCAGAGGCAGAGATAAACGGTGTTAAAGTTCTCTGTGCCGACAATATGCACAGAACGTACAGAGTGCCGGTGAAGGATGTGGTCCATGCAGGGACAAACACGCTTCGGATCTGTTTTAAATCTGTATTACAGTACATCAGAGACTACGAGTACAGGGAGGGAAAAGAAGTACACTGTGCGCCTACAGGGGCGATGCTCGGAAGCCATCTTCTCAGAAAAGCACATTCCATGTTCGGATGGGACTGGGGCCCTCAGCTGATCGATGCCGGAATATGGCGCGACATTTATATCGAAGCGATCAGCGGCAGCAGGCTTACGGATCTTCGCGTGCGTCAGACGCATCATGACGACGGCACCGTCAGGCTTTCCGCCGAAGCGATTTTTGACGCAGGCGTGGCAGCCGGGACAGAGCTGAAGGTTTATGATCCCGATGATAAGATCATTTGGGAGTACGCCGCGGAAGATAAGGCGGAGACACAGGTGCTCATTGAGAAGCCGCGTCTCTGGTGGCCGGTCGGATGCGGAGAACAGCCTTTGTACCGCGTGGCCGCCGAGACACCCGATGGGCAGAGGATAGAGAAAAAGATCGGCCTTCGCACAATGACGATCAGTCAGGAGAAGGACCGCTGGGGAAGCGAATTCTGCTTCTGCGTCAATGGCAGAAAGATCTTTGCTCGCGGCGGAGATTATATCCCCGAAGACGCGGTTTATCCCTGGATCACAGACGAACAGATCGACTATCTGCTGCAGAGCTGTGTAAGAGCGAATTTTAACTGCTTAAGAGTGTGGGGCGGCGGCTATTATCCCTCGGACTATTTCTATGATCTCTGTGACAAGTATGGCCTTATCGTCTGGCAGGATCTGATGTTTGCCTGCCATGTGTACGACGTCACCGATTCTTTCGAGAAGAATGCGGTCGAAGAGATCCGCGACAATGTCAGAAGAATACGTCATCATGCGTCTCTTGGACTCTGGTGCGGAAACAACGAGATCGAGACCGGATGGGTAAACTGGTCCGACTTCCAAAAAGAATCCCTGTATCTCAGAGCGGATTATATCAAACTGTTTGAGCATACGATCCCTGCTGTGATGGCAGAAGAGGATCCCGATACATTTTTCTGGGTATCCTCACCCTCATCCGGCGGCTGTATGGACGATCCGGAGGATGAGAACAGAGGAGATACACACTACTGGCAGGTATGGCACGGCCAGAAGCCTTTCGAGGATTATCAGAACCACTATTTCCGCTTCTGCTCGGAATTCGGCTTCCAGTCGTTCCCGGCAATGAAAACGCTCGAAAAGTTTGCGGAGCCCGAAGACATGAACATCTTCTCCGAGGTGATGGAAAGCCATCAGAAGAACCCTGCGGCAAACGGAAAGATCCTCTATTATCTGTCGGAGAACTTCAGATATCCCAAAGATCTGTCCTCGGTAGTCTATATCAGCCAGGTGCTTCAGGCCATGGCCATGAAGAGCGGCGTTGAGCACTTCAGAAGAAACCGCGGGCGCTGCATGGGCGCTCTGTACTGGCAGATAAATGACAACTGGCCGGTCGCTTCCTGGGCAAGCATCGACTATTACGGCAGATGGAAGGCTCTCCACTATTCGGCAAAAAGGTTCTACGCACCGGTTGCTGCAAGCATTCGCAGGAAAGACGGCATAATTGCACTGCACCTTGCAAATGACACCGATAAGGCGCTGAATGTAACGGCAGCTCTGCGGATCAGAAGTCTGCATTTTGATGTGATCAAAGAATGGAACTGCACGGCCTCTGTGGACGCGGATTCGGCTGCATGCCTCATCGAGCTTTCCGAGAATGAGCTTCCTTCCGATATAGATAAGAGAGAAGTGTTCATCGAAGGTACGGTTACCGACGATTCCGGCAGAACTTATACCGAATGCGCTGCTTTGGTACCGTATAAGCACCTGAGCCTCAAGGCTCCGGAGCTTCGCTGCGAAACCGTCAGGACCGAGGGCGGATATGAGATCAGGATCTGTGCAGATTCCTTCGCACCGTTTGTGGAAGTCGAGACGACAGATGTCGATGTCATCCTGAGCGACAACTACTTTATGATCCCGGACAAGGCTCCTTATGTGATCACACTGAAGGATGAAGATATCAGAAACGGCAGGATAGAAGATGCCGCCGATCTTGCAAAGAAGCTGACACTTCGCAGTATATGGGATACTTACGCGCATTGATCCCCGCCGACTGTTAAAAATCAGTTGAAAAATTCTTTGAAATTGATTACTATATAGTGTGACTGACGTCTACACAAAATGCGGGATATGCCCGAAATGCAAATAAAGGAGAACGCTATGAGCAAGAAACCTACTGTACTTATGATCCTTGACGGCTTTGGCCTTAACGAAAGACATGAGGCAAACGCTGTTTATCAGGCAAACACTCCGGTGATCGATTCCCTGATGAAAGATTATCCTTTTGTAAAAGGATACGCCAGCGGACTGGCTGTAGGCCTTCCGGACGGTCAGATGGGAAACTCTGAGGTCGGACATCTGAATATGGGTGCCGGCAGGATCGTCTACCAGGAGCTTACAAGAATCACGAAAGAGATCGAAGACGGCGACTTCTTTAAGAACGAAGCGCTGCTGGCTGCCATGAAGAATGCACGGGATAACGATTCCTCCATTCACTTTATGGGCCTGCTTTCCGACGGCGGTGTTCACAGCCACAACACTCATCTTTACGGTCTGCTCGAGATGGCAAAGAGAGAAGGCCTGAAAAAGGTGTATGTACACTGCTTCCTTGACGGCCGCGATACTCCTCCGGCATCGGGCAAAGGATTTATCGAAGAGCTTCAGGCAAAGATGAAAGAGATCGGTGTCGGCGAGATCGGCGTTGTTTCGGGACGTTACTATGCGATGGACCGTGACAATCGCTGGGAGAGAGTCAACCTGGCATACGATGCTCTGACGAAGGGCGAAGGCGTAAAGGGAACAGATGCGGCTGAAGCTGTACAGGCGTCCTATGACGAAGGTGTGACGGATGAGTTCGTCAAACCGACCGTGATCGAAAAAGACGGAAAGCCTGTCACAGTCATTTCCGACAAAGATTCTATCGTGTTCTTCAACTTCCGTCCCGACAGAGCAAGAGAGATCACCAGAGCATTCTGCGATGATGATTTTAAGGGCTTTGCACGTGAGAAAAAGCTTGAGCTTACCTATGTATGCTTCACCGATTACGATGAGACGATTCAGAATAAGCTTGTCGCTTTCCACAAGGTACTTCTGCATAACACGTTCGGAGAATACCTTGCAGCGCATCATATGACACAGGCCCGTATCGCCGAGACCGAAAAATATGCGCACGTAACCTTCTTCTTCAACGGCGGCGTAGAGGAGCCGAACGAAGGCGAGGATCGTATCCTTGTCAAATCGCCGAAGGTTCCTACCTATGATCTCCAGCCGGAGATGAGCGCTCCGCAGGTCTGCGACAAACTTTGCGAGGCCATCAGATCCGGAAAATATGATGTGATCATCATCAACTTTGCAAATCCCGATATGGTCGGCCATACCGGTGTACAGGAAGCCGCGATCAAGGCTGTAGAAGCGGTAGATGCCTGCGTAGGACGTGCGGTGGAAGCTCTTAAAGAAGTGAACGGACAGATGTTTATCTGCGCCGACCACGGAAACTGCGAGCAGATGATCGACTATGCAACAGGTGAACCCTGGACTGCCCACACGACAAATCCGGTTCCCTTCATTCTTGTGAATGCAGATCCTAAGTATAAACTCCGTGAGAACGGAGTCCTGGCGGACATTATCCCGACGCTCATCGAGCTGATGGGAATGGAGCAGCCTGCGGACATGACAGGCAAATCTCTCCTGACAGAATAAAATTGCAGCAGGGAGTATAAATATGGGAAGCAGTGGAACAGATAACAACAGTAATCCGGAAGTCCGCAAATCTGCCAGACCCGGCAAGATCGTGTATGTGGACACCGGTGAGGTAATTTCGTACGCCGAGGCCGCAAAGCATTATAAGGCGAACAAGGGCAAAGGGCTGAAGATCGCAGGTCTCAGCCTTGCTCTGGCTGCAGCTGTAGCGGCATCTGCGTATGGGGCTTTTACCTATTATTATTCGAACAGGCTGTTTCAGGGGACATATATCAATGGAATCGACTGCTCGGGCATGACTGTCTATGATGCAGAGCAGGCGGTGGCAAGATCGGTGGAGA
>CAMNGN010000152.1 GCA_946538475.1 uncultured Blautia sp. | reverse complement strand
GTGCCCGGAAGGGGTTGGGGGTTCGGGGGCGGGGAAGAGCGGGCTTCGCAACTCTGAGCGGCTCCCCGCCCCCGAGACAGGGAGCGCGAGGGAGAATCCCTCGCACGAGAAATGTAAAAGAATTTTGTCTGTTGGTGCATGAGGAATCCTTCCTCGGATTAGAGTGACAGCAGTGCCTGCGCATTTTTGAAAAGAATTAAATTACACTCTTTAGAGGTCAGACCGGGGAGTGTGAGGAGGCGGTCCACGCCCGCTCGTTGATCGGTCCAGGGGCCGTCACTGCCATACAGGACACGGTCGGCGCCGTGTTTATGGATGAGCTGTACCGCGATTTCCTCGGGCATTGTTGCCAGGGAGAACGCGGTGTCCAGCCACACGTTTTGGCCGGCGAGTTTTTCCAGGCTTTCTTCGTAATTTTGATTGCTCCCGAAATGGGCCAGTACCAGTTTTGGGGGATGCAGTTCGTTTATCACGGAGAGGATCATATCAGGAGTGCAGTATTTCTCGCCCGGGGTGTAGGGGTCGAACCCGGTGTGGGTGATTATGATCAGGCCCAGCTCGGACGCTTTATCGATCAGGCGCAGATAGCGGATATCGGTGAATAATCTTCCCTGATAGTTGGGATGGATCTTGATCCCCCGAAAACCTTCGTGGGCGATCAGTTTAAGCTGCGAATCGATGTCTTCGGCATCGGGATGGATTCCCGCGAAAGACAGGAGACGTTTGTCCCTGCCGGATTCGTAATCCTCGTTTATGGAACACGCGAACCGCAGGATAGAATCGAACTGATGAGGCGCGGTTACAACGGGGAGAATGATGCTGAGGTCGATGCCGCTTCGTTCCATGGACGAGAGGAGACCTGCGCGGGTACCATCATACATTGGGGTCTGGCCGCTTGTCCGGGCCAGGTTGGGGATGGCCTTCGGAGCAATCTTGTCCGGGAAAATGTGTGTGTGAAAATCAATGACCATAAAAAACTCCTTCTGCAGCCGAAAAGAGACTGCCTTGTAAAACAACGGCATGCAGCCGCAGTAAGTAAGTATACATGAATTGTTATTGGTTTGCAACTGCACATGCGCCCCCTTGATGCAAAGCGATTGCTATGCTACAATGTCCTTCGTGACAATTGAGCCCGACCGCACACAGGAAATGGAGTGACAGTAAAAATGCTTAGACAGAACATCGTATTTGTGGACAACCGTGTCGGAAGCCTGAACAGAGTGACTTCCATACTGATCGAAAACGAAATTAACATATATGGCTTTGCGTGTTTTGATGCACCGGAATTTGCGGTATTCCGCATGATCTGCGACGATGCGGACAAAGCGGACAGCGTACTCTCGGAGAACGGATACATGTGCAGGATCACACCGGTGATCGCCGTAAATATGGCTGATACGCCCGGCAGCCTTGACAGCCTGCTTGCCGTGCTCAGAGAGAGCAACGTAAACCTGAACTACATCTACACATCCTACCACCGCACATCGATGATCCCGGTGGTGATCCTCTTCTCCGAGGATCTGTCCGTCACAGAAAGCATCCTTAAAAACAACGGATTTAAGATATTGTATGGCCTTGAGGAGTTAAAGAGCTGATGAACGGAAAAGAAAGCTTTTTTAAAGGACTGCACGACGGTGTGCCGATAGGCCTGGGCTATTTCGCGGTTTCCTTCACATTCGGTATTGCGGCTGTAGCCGGAGGACTTTCGATATGGCAGGCAGTTCTGATCTCTTTGTCGAATGTTACTTCGGCAGGCCAGTTTGCAGGGATCGAGATCATGTTTGCGGCCGGCTCCTTCTGGGAGATGGCACTCACCGAACTGATCATCAACCTGCGGTACAGCCTGATGTCATTCTCCATCGCACAGAAGCTGAGGCGAGATGTACCTTTTGCGCATCGTTTTCTCGTGGCCTTCGGCATGACGGACGAAATATTCGCCGTGAGCGCCTCACAGGAAGGAAAACTGCACCCGTTTTACAGCTACGGTGCCATGTGCGCCGCCATTCCCGGATGGACTCTGGGAACGCTGCTCGGCGCAGTCTCGGGGAGCATCCTTCCCGACTTTATCATGAGCGCACTTTCCGTGGCAATTTATGGCATGTTCATGGCCATCATCATTCCGCCCGCAAGAAAAAACAAAGCGGTCATGGCTGTCGTCATCGCCGCGATGCTGCTCAGCACACTCTTCGCGGTTGTGCCGCTTCTCAATAAGATCGGCTCCGGATTCGTTATTATCATCGTGACACTCATCGTGGCAGGAATCGCCGCAGCCGTCGCACCCATCAAGGAGGGAGAATCATGATCAAAAATGTATATATCTATATCCTGGTCATGGCCTCGGTAACCTACCTGATCAGGATGCTTCCGCTGGTCCTCTCCCGAAAAGAGATCACGAGCACATTTGTGCGTTCTTTTCTCTACTATGTACCTTATGCCTGCCTTGCTGCAATGACCTTTCCGGCTATCCTGTCCGCACCTGCGGCAGCAGATATGCCCATGTATGTCACCTATGCAGCCGGCGCGGCAGGCTTCGCCGCAGCGATCATCTCTGCCTATAAAAACCTGAGCCTCCTCAAGGTGGCAGTCATCGCGTGCGCGGCGGTCTTCATCGTCGAGAGGATCCTTCTTCTCTTCTGAACCGGACTGTATAGTCTAAAAAATTACTAAATTTGCCCAAGAAACCATAGCTTTACGGCATATATATGTGCTATAATACCATATGAAAACGTGCAAAGCCGCAGACCCCTCTGTGACTTTGCTGCAGCACTTAAATTTAAACAGGAAAAAGGAGAACAAAAAGAATGGAAAACATGCCAAAAGTAAAAATCGGTATCGTTGCTGTCAGCCGTGACTGCTTCCCGGAAACTCTTTCCGTTAACAGAAGAAAAGCTCTGGTAGAGGCTTATTCCAAAAAATATGATGCAGCTGATATCTACGAATGTCCAATCTGTATCGTTGAGAGCGAGATCCATATGGTGCAGGCCCTCGAGGACATCAAGGCAGCAGGCTGCAACGCACTCTGCGTATACCTCGGCAACTTCGGACCGGAAATTTCCGAGACCCTTCTTGCTAAACATTTTGACGGACCGAAGATGTTCTGCGCAGCGGCAGAAGAGAGCGGCAACAGCCTTCAGGACGGCAGAGGCGATGCTTACTGCGGTATGCTGAATGCAAGTTACAACCTCAAACTCCGCAACGTTCAGGCTTATATTCCCGAGAATCCGGTAGGCGACGCAGAGGACTGCGCGGATATGATCCACGAGTTCATCCCGATCGCAAAAGCTGTCGAAGGCCTCAACAACCTCAAGATCATCAGCTTCGGACCGCGTCCGCTCAACTTCCTTGCATGCAACGCTCCGATCAAACAGCTGTACAACATCGGCGTAGAGATCGAAGAGAACTCCGAGCTGGATCTTTTCGAAGCATACAACAAACATGCAGGCGATGAGAGAATCCCGGGCGTAGTTGCCGATATGGAAGCAGAGCTTGGCAAGGGCAACAAGAAACCCGAAGTTCTTGCAAAACTTGCACAGTATGAGCTGACTCTTCTCGACTGGGTAGAGGCTCACAAAGGATATCGCAAATATGTGGCGATCGCAGGCAAATGCTGGCCGGCATTCCAGACACAGTTCGGCTTTGTTCCCTGCTATGTCAACAGCCGTCTCACAGGCCGCGGCATCCCGGTATCCTGCGAAGTAGATATCTACGGCGCACTCAGCGAGTTCATCGGTACAGTCGTCAGCGATGACATCGTAACTCTGCTCGACATCAACAACACTGTCCCGAAGGATCTCTACAACGAGGACATCAAGGGCAAATATGACTATAAACTGGATGAGACCTTCATGGGCTTCCACTGCGGCAATACCTGCTCCAGCAAGCTTGTTGCATGCGAGATGAAGTATCAGAAGATCATGGCCAGAAGCCTTCCGATCGAGGTTACCAACGGAACCCTCGAAGGCGACATCGCACCCGGAGATATCACATTCTTCCGTCTGCAGAGCACCTCTGACAATATCCTGCGCGCTTACATCGCTCAGGGTGAGGTACTCCCGGTTGCCACACGTTCGTTCGGCAGCATCGGCATCTTTGCTATTCCGGAGATGGGCAGATTCTATCGTCACGTGCTGATCGAGGGAGGTTTCCCGCATCACGGCGCGGTTGCATTCGGTCACTTTGGAAAGGCTCTGTATGAGGTATTCAAATATATCGGCGTCGATGTAAAAGAGATCGGCTACAATCAGCCGGCAGGCGTAAGATATCCGACCGAGAATCCCTGGAGATGATCAGGTAAAACCGCTTTAGCGGAAAAAATGAACAAAAAAGATAAAATGGCTGTCATCTATTGGTGACAGCCATTGTCAGAAAGGAAGGAAATAATGTATTATATCGGTGTAGACCTTGGAACTTCCGCAGTGAAGCTTCTCCTTATGGACGAAGACGGAACGATCTTAAACATCGTGTCACGCGAATATCCGCTTGAGTTCCCGCATCCCGGCTGGTCTCAGCAGAAGCCCGAAGACTGGCTTACGCAGAGCAAAGAGGGGATCAAAGAACTGCTTAACGGCTTTGACGCATCCAAAGTTGCAGGCATCGGCTGCGGCGGTCAGATGCACGGCCTTGTCACACTCGACAAGGATGACAATGTTATCCGCCCGGCTAT
>CAMNGN010000151.1 GCA_946538475.1 uncultured Blautia sp. | reverse complement strand
TGGATGCTTGGCCCGAGGATCGGCAAGTTTGAACGTGACAGCAAAGGTAAAGTGACAAAGGTCAATGCATTCCCCGGCCATAACCTGGTAATCGCAGCATTGGGCGTGTTTATCCTCTGGCTGGGATGGTATGGATTTAACGGCGCGGCAGCTACGGATGTTCCTACACTTGGATCTGTTTTCCTCACAACAACGGTCGCTCCGGCAGTGGCTACGGTCGTATGCATGATGTTTACCTGGATCAAATATGGAAAGCCCGATGTTTCCATGTGTCTGAACGCTTCTCTGGCAGGACTCGTGGCGATCACTGCTCCGTGCGACGTGACAGACTGTGCGGGATCGGCGATCATCGGCGCGGTTTCGGGACTTCTGGTTGTCTTTGGTGTATGGTTCAATGATAATGTCACACATGTGGATGACCCGGTAGGAGCGGTTGCGGTTCATATGTTCAACGGAATCTGGGGAACGATCGCAGTCGGTCTCTTCGCTACAGATACTGCACCGGGCTTTGCGGTTGCAGGTATCCGTGAAGGTCTGTTCTATGGAGGCGGTGTGGACCAGCTGATCAAACAGCTTGGCGGGATGGGAATCACAGCCGGATGGACGGTCGTTACGATCTTCATCGCTTTCAGCATTATCAAACATACAGTGGGCCTTCGGGTGACTGAGGAAGAAGAGCTTATGGGTCTGGATTCGACAGAGCATGGCCTTCCGTCTGCTTACTCCGGTTTCTCCATCATGGATGTGTCCAACGCGATGACCATGAACATCAACGAGAACACGAACCTGGGCGCCGACACATACGAAGAAGCTTCCGAAGCAAAACGAAACGCGGCGGTACCTGTGATTCGCGAAGATCAGGCATTTCACGAGTGGAACACCGGCATTTCGAAGGTGGTCATCATTACCAAGCTTTCGCGGTATGACAAGCTGAAGAAAGCCATGAATAATCTTGGCGTTACCGGCATGACCGTCACGCAGGTTATGGGATGCGGAATTCAGAAAGGCGCGGGAGAAAAATATCGCGGCGTAGAGATCGATGCGACACTTCTTCCGAAGGTAAAACTTGAGGTTGTGGTGAGTTCGATTCCTGTGGACGACGTGATCGCAGTCGCAAAGAAAACGCTGTATACCGGGCATATCGGTGACGGAAAGATCTTTGTGTATCCGCTCAGCCGGGTGGTGAAGATCCGTACCGGCGAAGAGGGGTATGCTGCACTGCAGGATGTGGAATAATGATACAAGGGGACAGGTCACTTGACTGTCTCAGCCCGCGGCAAGCCGCAGGAATGGGGACAGGTTCCCTGACTCTTGTCCTGTGTTCCGGCAAACCAATTGTGAAAAATTGTGAGTAAATGGGGACGTATCTTTTTAGACTCATTTTTGCGTGCAAAAATGAGTCTAAAAAGATACGTCCCCATTTACTCATCCCCTTGTTGTCTCACGTTCAATAAGACGTACCGGAAGCACAACGTGATTATGAGGTACCTGTTCTCCTCCGACCATCTGCAGCAGCATATCCACAGCACTCTGAGACATGGACTTCGCATCCTGGTGAATGCTGGTGATCGAAGGATTGTAGACGCCTGCCAAAGGTGAATCGTCATAACCGGTAAGCTTGATTTTTCCGGGCACAGGAATGCCAAGCTCCAAAAGGCCAAGGAATGCACCAACCGCCAAAAGATCGCCTGTACAGACCAGCCCGTCAATTGTGGGGTTTTTCTGCACCAGCTGTTTGACGGCGGCAGTAGCGAGGGGGGCGGAAACGCGGTCGATACTGATCACATCGGCTTTCATGCCGTGTTCTTTTAAAACACTGACTGCACTCTCAAAACGCATTTGATGGTTTATATCGACATCCTTTGCATAGAGGACTGCGATGTTTTTACAGCCGGCTTCTAACAGGGAGAGCGCGGCAAGGCGGCCTCCGGTCATGTTGTCTGATTCTACCAGACAGTCTTCATTATCTTTATACCCTTGCGGCCGGCGGTCAAGATACACGACAGGTATACTTCCGTTGATCACACAACGGTTTCCGGTAAGGCAAAGTATGCCGCTGACTCGTTGGGATATCAGGGCATCCAGATGCTGCTTTTCCAGGGTGTTGTCTTCGTTGGTATTGCAGATAAGTACAGAATATCCAAACGTGAACAGATAATTCTGAATTTCCAGGATCAGTCTGGAAAAATGCGAGTTTGTAATATCGGGGACAAGAATGCCGATCACCATTGAATGTTTCTGACGCAGACTTTTGGCCACGGTGTTTGGGTAATAATGCAGGTCATCCATCACTTTGCGCACGCGGGCTTCAGTCTCGGCGGAGAAACGGCCGTTCTGATTGATGATTCGTGATACCGTAGCGACGGAAACACCGGATAATTCGGCGATTGTCTTGATGTTGACTTTTTGAGGCATGTCGGGAACTCCAGTCTGTGAATTATGTTTCACTAATATGGTTTAGTATACAAAAGTTTACTTTTTATTTCAAGATATTTGCATCGGCGCAAACTTATGAAAAATAAGAAATTTCAGTGGCACGGCAGAAAGCCTATGGCGCAGAAACATGAAGAACAGTGAAGTTTCAGTGGCATGGCAGAAAAGCTAATGGCGCAGAAAAATGAAGAACAGTGAAACATCAGTTGCCTGAAGGAAAATTCCCGGCGCAGATTTATATTATCAGCTGTAAAAAAAGTGCTTGACAAACACTAATGCAGGAGTTATATTATTGGCAGATGGGTAAACGATTACTCAACAAATACCCGCCCGCGAAAAAAAACAGCGGACGGGATAAAAATTAGATGAGTAAACGATTACCCAAGATATAATAAAGAAGACAGAGCATTAAACAGATAGATTTTCCGGCTTCCTCGATTTAGAGAGCTTCCGGGCATGGAAAAGCAGCAGTACACAATAACATGGAGGGTTTCAATATGGCAATCATAGGAATTGATATCGGAGGAACCAATTTTCGCATCGGTGCAGTTGACGAAGACGGAAGCGTGCTGAAATTTGAGAAGGTGTCCACAAAAAGCGTACTCCGTTCCGGAGATGTGCTTAAGGATATTGCAGAGTTCATCAAGGAATTCACAAAAGATTTGACTGTCAGAGCGGTGGCCATCGGTTTTCCCGCCACGTTGGATCCCGAGAGGAAAAAAGTCGTGCAGGCTCCAAACATTCCTTATATGGAAGACCTTCCGGTGTGCGACTACCTGAGCGCGGAATTGAACATTCCGATCGTGGCTGAAAGAGATGTCACCTACGCGCTCTGCTACGATATGGCTAAATACAAAATTCCGGAAAAAGGTATCACCTGCGGCATCTACTTTGGAACCGGCATCGGCAATGCGATCTCTATCGAAGGCATACCTCTTGCAGGACGCCACGGCACAGCGGGTGAGCTCGGGCATATTCCTGTATTGGGAAGTGATGTAGTGTGTGGCTGCGGAAACACCGGATGTCTGGAAGCGGTAGCCGGGGGCAAGGCCCTGGTAAAGATACAGCAGGAACATTTCCCGGACACCGAGGTGGGAGCGCTTTTCACTGAACATGGCGGCGAAAAAGTACTGCTTGATTTTGTCGATGCGATGTCGGCTGCTGTGGCGACAGAGATCAACATTCTTGATCCCGACTACGTACTTGTCGGCGGAGGAGTGATGAAGATGGCGGACTTCCCGATGACATATTTTGAAGAATGCATCAGGAAAAGAGTGAGAAAACCGCTTCCGCTGAATGAATTGAATCTGATCTTCACGGAAGATGAGAAGGATAAGAGTGTTGTCGGCGGCACGCTGTATGCCGCTAAGAAGCTGCGGTGAGCAGTAAGAAGCACAGTGGATTTACGGTTACAGATGACTTCCAAAACGTGAATGGGACAGCACACAGGTTACATTAGAAAGATATAGACATTAAAAGTATGCTAAACAAAATACAGAGCATTTGGAGAAGAACACAATAAAAAGAGAACAGCTGCCTGTTCTAAGAAGATATATAAGGAGAAAAAAATGCGTATAGCTATAGGAAACGATCATGTTGCCATTGAAATGAAGAATGAGATCACCGCCTTCCTCAAAGAGAAAGGGCTGGAGGTTATCGACGTAGGTACAAACAATCCGGAAAGATTCAATTATCCGATCAGCGGATACAAAGTGGCAAAGATGGTTACCTCCGGGGAAGTGGATGCAGGTGTGCTGATCTGCGGTACCGGCGTGGGCATCAGCCTGGCCGCCAACAAGGTTCACGGGATCCGTGCCTGCGTCTGCAGCGATCCGTATACCGCACGTCTTTCCAAACAGCATAACAACACCAATATCATTGCTTTCGGTGCCAGAGTCATCGGCATCGAGACCGCAAAGATGATCGTGGAAGAGTGGCTGAACGCGGAGTACGAGGGCGGGCGCCATCAGACGAGAATCGATATGATCACGGAGATCGAGCAGACACAGCATTTAACAGCGGCGGAAGAGGAATAAAAATGAAAAGATTATTATGCCCAAGCATGATGTGTGCAAATTATGGTCACCTGGCGGCCGAGGTCCGGGCGCTGGATGATGCAGGCGCGGATATTTTCCACTGCGATATCATGGACGGGAGTTTTGTCCCTAATTTTACCATGGGTGTCATGGATGTTCAGACGATTCGAAGATACACCGATAAGCCGGTGGACTGCCACCTGATGATCGAAAATCCCGGGAACAAAGTTGACTGGTTCATCAAAGCGGGTGCGAATATCATCTATATTCACCCGGAGTCGGAGCGATATGT
>CAMNGN010000150.1 GCA_946538475.1 uncultured Blautia sp. | reverse complement strand
CGCAGGTTTGTACCTTTCAGGATGGCGTTCTTTCCGAATTTTTCTTTGAGGAGAAGAGCTGCTTCCTGCATGCGCCGTTCTTTTTCATCGGAGGCGTTTTCCTTTTTCTTTTGCTTTTCCAGTGCATCATAGTCTACAAAGAGACTCATCTGTTCAGGCTCTTCGGGAGGGATTTCATCTTCGGGGATCACGTTTGCGGCGACGACGTTGATCCTGCGGACTGTCAGGTCGGGGTCGATGATGCGGTCGTAGAGATCCATCATGACATCCATGATACGTCGGGTGCTGCTTGTCCACCTGTCGATGTTGCCTGTGCCGTGCGCATGTTCGGGGGCGATGCGTCCATAATAATCGGGCTTCACCTTTCCCTTGTACCGTTTACCGGTCTTGACTACTTTGAATGTCGAATCGGTGAAGGAGCGCCCGCGGTAATCGTATTCGATGCATGTGCGATCGTAGTTGATCGTCAAAACGACCTGCTTTGTCACCAGCCTCTTTTTGACCAGATCCAGTACCAGCAGCTCGGTCATCTCGCGGACGATGAGTTTTGCCTTTTCTGTGTCATAAGGTTCCATGAGAACCTGGCCGCTTGAGATGCTGTTGTTCTCGGGTTTGAAAGTTTTTATGGTAGCTATGTCGGTCGGTTCCCATCCCCAGGCGTGGTCGATCAGCAGCTCCGCGTTGATGCCGAGGGAATCGTACAGAGCGTCTTCGTTCGTCTCGCTGAGGCGCGCAACATCTCCCATGGTATAGCAGGAGAGGGATTCCAGGCGCCTCGCGATTCCTTTCCCCACTCTCCAGAAATCGGTGATCGGTTTATGGCACCAGAGCAGCTCGCGGTAGCTTCGCTCTGTCAGTTCCGCAATACGGACTCCGTCCTTATCTGCAGGCACATGCTTCGCCACGATATCCATGGCCACTTTCGCCAGGTACAGGTTTTCCCCGATGCCGGCAGTTGCCGTTATTCCGGTTTCGGAAAGGACGTCCCGGATGATCTTTCCCGCGAGTTCGTGCGGTGTCATGCGGTAGGCCTTGAGGTAAGAAGTGACATCCATGAAAACCTCGTCGATGGAATAGACATGGATATCCTCCGAACTCACATACTTCATGTATATCCCGAATATCTTCGTGCTGATCTCCTCATACATTTTCATCCTCGGCGGGGCCGTAATATAAGACAGCTCCAGGGAAGGGTCGGCGGCGAGGGCATTGGCGTCGAAGGAAGAGGCGGAGAAGCGATATTTGCTTGTTTCGGGATCTTTGGGCAGTACGCCCAGACGTTTTGCATTGCGGAATCTCTCCGCGTTGACTTCCTTAACCCGCTGCACTACTTCGAAGAGGCGGGCTCTCCCGGGTATTCCGTATGCCTTGAGGGAAGGGCTGACGGCCAGACAGATGGTCTTTTCTGTGCGGCTTGCATCCGCCACCACCAGATTGGTAGTCAGTGGGTCATAGCTGCGGTCGGTAGCTTCCGCCGAAGCATAAAAAGATTTGAGATCGATACTGATGATGACCAGGCCCGTCACCTCCCTCCTTGCTGATTTACTAGAAAGTATATCATAAGAGCATTTACAAGAGAATCACAAATCCATAATTAGTGATTGGTACAGGTGGAAAAAGAGCTCCTTTTTGTGCTTTGATTTTTCAGAAAATATGGTATGATATAATTAAGTTTTGAGATTATCATGAGCACGACTGACGGTTGACATAATTATTTAATGGTGTCAGGTACCGTAAATAATTTGTGAACATGTTCATAGAATGTTCATGGTACCTGGTACCGTGAATAAAAAATGAATATGTTCACAAAAAGTTTACGGTGCCTGACACCATAAAGGAAGGAGATTCGTATGGCAATTTTGGCTGCATTTATGGTGCCGCACCCGCCGATGATCGTTCCGGACATCGGGCGTGGGAGTGAGGCGCAGATTGAGGAGACGACAAGGGCGTATGAGCGGGTGGCGGAGGAAATCACCGCACTGAGGCCCGAAACGATCGTTATCACGAGCCCGCACTCTGTGATGTACGCGGATTATTTTCACATTTCGCCCGGGAGGAGGGCGAAGGGATCGTTTGCGGATTTTCGTGCAGGGCAGGTTAGATTTACTGAAGAATATGACGAAGATCTGGTAAACCGATTATGCATTTTGGCTGCCGAAGAGCATTTCCCGGCGGGGACCCTCGGCGAGAGAGATGCGAAGCTGGACCACGGGACGATGGTGCCCCTGTGGTTCATCCGCCAAAAGTACGACGGTTTTCGAATCGTGCGTATCGGACTTTCCGGTCTCCCGCTGACCGATCATTACCGTCTGGGAATGATGATAAAAGAAGCTGCTGAGGCAGAAAACAGAAACGTGGTATTCGTGGCAAGCGGGGACCTTTCACACAAGCTG
Organism: uncultured Blautia sp.; assembly: GCA_946538475.1. Classification (GTDB taxonomy): domain Bacteria; phylum Bacillota; class Clostridia; order Lachnospirales; family Lachnospiraceae; genus Blautia_A. The sequence continues at coordinate 2,431 of CAMNGN010000150.1, read as the reverse complement.
CAGTCATATGGTCCGTATGGCTACGCGCCGGAAGGCCCGGAATATGACAAACGCATCATGGATGTCTGCGGCCGGGCAGCTTTTGGCGAGCTGCTGTCATTCGACGAGACTTTCTGCGAAAAAGCGGCCGAGTGCGGTCACCGCTCGTTTGTAATTATGGCCGGTGCATTCGATGGAGTATCCGTAAAAGCGGACACCTTGTCGCACCAGGATGTGACCGGCGTTGGGTATGGAATCTGCACATTCTATCCCGGGGTAGAAGACAAGGAAAGATGCTTCCTTGACCGATTTCTGGCGGAAACGGAGAGAAGATTATCAGAACAGGCCGATAAATCGGACTCTTATGTAAGGCTGGCAAGACAATCGCTGGAGGCATATGTGCAGAGCAGAAAGACGATCTCCGTTCCCAAGGGGCTGCCTGAGGAAATGCTGAAGACGCGCGCCGGGGCTTTTGTATCTATCCATAAACATGGCAAGCTGCGCGGATGTATCGGGACGATTGCGCCAACGGCGGAGAATGTCGCGCAGGAGATCATCCAAAACGCGATCAGCGCTGCCACAAAGGACCCACGGTTCGATCCCATCACCGAAGATGAGCTGAAATGGCTGGAGATCAACGTAGATGTGCTGGGAAAACCGGAAAAAATATCTTCCATAGACGAACTGGATGTAAAGCGATATGGCGTGATCGTCAGCAGCGGTTATAAAAGGGGACTTCTTCTTCCCGATCTGGACGGAGTGGACACACCTGAGCAGCAGGTTGAGATCGCCATGAAAAAGGGCGGGATCAGGGACAGCGATCATTATACGTTGGAGCGGTTTGAGGTTGTCCGTCATATATAGGAGGGAGCTATGGCAAGGTGTGATGTTTGTTTCAGGCACTGTGAAATTCCGGAAGGAAGGACCGGCTTTTGCGGGGCAAGGGCATGTGTGGACGGAGAAGTATACCAGGCTAATTACGGCAGGATCACTTCGCTTGCGCTCGATCCGATCGAAAAGAAGCCGTTGCATCGGTTTTACCCCGGAAGCATGATCCTCTCGGCAGGGAGTTATGGCTGTAATCTGCGTTGTCCATTCTGCCAGAACCATGAGATTTCGTGGTCGGATGAGGCTTTTCGATTTGCGGATACCGCGGAAGTCCTTTCGCCGGAAGAACTGGCACAGACAGCGGAGTATTACCGCAAAAAAGGAAATATCGGCGTTGCGTTTACTTACAATGAGCCTTTGATCGGTTATGAATATATTCTGGATACGGCAAAGCTTGTGAAGGAGACGGGGCTGAAGGTGGTTCTGGTCACAAACGGGACCGCCACGCTCTCTGTTTTTGAGAAACTGGCTCCATATGTCGACGCGATGAACATCGATCTGAAGGGCTTTACGGACAGCTATTACCGTGATGTCCTGAAAGGAAACCGGAAGATGGTGATGGATTTTATAGAAGCGGCGGTGCAGGCGTGCCACGTGGAGCTGACCACGCTGATCATTCCGGGAGAGAACGATTCCGCGGCGGAGATGGAGGAAATGTGTACATGGATCGCCGGCCTCAAAGATAAAGACGGCAAGGTGGTCGGCAGGAGTGTGCCGCTCCACATATCGCGATTTTTCCCGCGCTTTAAGATGACCGATCGAAGCGCTACAGATGTCAGCACGATCTATCAGCTGGCGGAGACGGCGCGGAAGCAGCTGGACTACGTGTATACGGGGAATTGCTGAAGCGGAAAGATGAGACACAGGGACAGGTTCCTTTTTGCAGATAAGTATGATATAATAACCGTGTTTTTGAAACACGTAGGCACTATCGCCTATTTTTCAGTGAAAGCGAGGAAGAAAAACAGATGAAAAAGTTATTGAACATTGCTATTTGTGCCATGCTTGCAGGCTCAATGTCAATCAGCACTTTCGCGGCTCCGTTGGAAGTGTATATGAAAGGCAACCAGAGCGATGAAGTTAAAGAAATTCAGGAAATGCTGATCGATATAGGGTATCTGGAAGAAGGACAGGCAGACGGAATATTTGGGAACAAGACGGTAGATGCCGTTAAGGAATTCCAGAAAGATAACAACATCAGAGTAGATGGCATGGTAGGGAAAGAAACCCTTGAGGCACTGAGGGATGCAGCGGAAGAACCGATCGTAGCAATGGTTGCGGATGTGGCGCCGGCTGCTAAAACAGAAGAAAAAGCCGAAGATGATAAAAAAGAGGACGAAGAAGCAGCGGAGACAGAAGATAAAGAAGCAGCTGCAGAAGATGACGCAGATGCCATAACGGATGAAGCGGCTTCGGATGAAGAACCGGCGGCAGCAGGTGACGCAGCTGCGAAAGAAGAAACCGACGATGTAGTCGCGGAAGTGGCGGAAGCAGTTACGGAAGAAAAAACAGACGCTGCCGCAACAGAAACAACTGACGCAGCAACTACAGAAGAGACTGATGC
>CAMNGN010000149.1 GCA_946538475.1 uncultured Blautia sp. | reverse complement strand
TCTTTATTGCTTATTACGTCGTATTTTGTCAGGAATTCCTGATAGATCAGATTGAACTCTTCTTCGGTCAGCTCGCGTGCTTTGGCTGAGTGCACGTGATAGTCGGGGTTTTCCTGATATTCTCGCCTTACCACGCCGGAGATTGCCACACAGTGTGATGCGATACGTTCGAAGCTGTTCAGAAGTTCTTCCACCGCGGCGCCCTGCTGCATACTGCACTCGCCGCGGGTCAGACGCCCGATGTGGCGGGTCTTGACGATCTCGCAAAGGCTGGTGATGGCGGAGGCCAGCGGCTTCATCTTCATGGCCGTGGCAAGGTCATTCTCCTGATACGAGGCGATGGAGCTGTTGACTATCTCTCTTTCGGCTTCGATCATGACGTTCAGATCTTTCATCGCTTCGTCGGAGAAGGTCATGTTCTCTTCGTGTATCTCATTGGTGATACGGGCAATGTTCGAAGCATAATCTCCGATGCGTTCCAGGTCACCGATGGCACGCAGGCTCATGGTCATCTGACGGGTCTGCTTTGTGTTCATCTCCTGTTTGGAGAGAAGCATCAGATAGCTGCCCACCCGGGACTCGTATTTATCGATCAGGTCCTCTTTACGCTGGACCTTCTCGTATTTTTTCTGCGAATATTCGTGGATCAGGTTCAGAGCCCTTCCCACATTCTTGCGCACTTTTCTGGACATTCCGTCTATAACTTTTCTGCTCTGGCTAAGAGCGATGGCAGGTGAGCTGAGAAGACGTTCTTCCAAAAGGTCAAAGTCTGCGGTGTCTGCCTGATCCTCGAGATCCTCAGGCGAATCCTTGATCATCTTGCAGAGCAGGTCTTCCATCATTCCGATGAATGGGAAGAGGACCACCGCACTCACGACACGGATGACCGTGTTGACGGCGGCAATTAAAACCGGATTCATGATATCGCTGACAAACGCAAAATGCATTACTGCATTAAGCCCGTAGAAGCCCACGGCCCATACGACCAGACCGACAATATGCTGCAGCAGGTAGACCAGAGAGGTTCTCTGTCCGTTTCTGTTGGCGCCGATCGCGGAGATCAGGACCGGCACGGAAGAACCGATACCGATACCGAGCAGCATCGGGAATGCGATCCCAAAGGTGATCGTTCCGGTAACGGAAAGGGCCTGCAGGATACCGACCGAAGCGGACGCGCTCTGCAGAATGGCTGTCATTACGGTTCCGAGCAGGATGCCGAGAACCGGGTTGGAGAACATCGTGATGGCGTTGATGAACAGTGGGCTGTCTCTCAGCGGAGAAACGGCGCCGCTCATCTGCTGCATACCGACCATGAGGATGGCAAAGCCCATCATGATATTACCGATATTTTTATGTACGGTCCTTTTTCCGAGCATGCGGAGAAGGATACCCGCGATAGCCACAACAGCGGCTATGGTCGATGAAGAGAGGATCTTTGCGATACCGTTGCTTCCATCGATGTAAGAGAGACACAGGATCCAGCCGGTGACGCTGGTACCGATATTGGCACCAAAGACAATGGCGATCGCCTGCCTGAGCTGCATCATTCCTGAGTTTACAAAACCGATGACCATTACCGAAGTGGCCGAAGACGACTGGATGACCGATGTGACGATCGTACCGAGCAGGATGCCCTTGAACGGGGTGTTGGTCAGTTTGTAAAGAAGTGTTTCCAGTTTGTTTCCTGCGACGCTTTTCAGGCCATCGCCCATGAGCTGCATTCCGTAAAGGAACAGAGCTACGCCGCACAGGAGTGATAGAATCATCGAGAATATGTCCATTTTGAGTTTACTCCTTTTGTGAAGTCAATGGGTCCTCGGTGATTATAGCATAACTTAGGGCATGAGTAAATGAGTAAATAAAAAGCGGGAGCGGCTCCATTAGCCGCTCCCGCTCTGATGTCTCTTATCAGAATCTATCTTCGTCAGATTTCTTCTCGCAGATGCCCTGTGCTGCGTTTACCAGCTCAACCTGGTCATCGGAGAGTCTTGTGAAAGCCGTTACCTTCCTTGACGAAGATGCAGACGAAGAAAAAAGCTTTGCCGCAAGTCTTTCCTTCAGATCTGTGTATTTGGAGAAGTCTGCTCTGGAGAGCTTCTCCTCCATTCTGTCCATGTCTGTGTTAAATCCACCCGAAATCACTGCCATTTTACCATTCCTCCTTCAATTATTTGTTAAGCGCCTCGCGCATTTAGATTATTATTTCTGAACATTGTTTCGTTCTACTTTTATATACGGGAGCGCTCATCGAAATCCACGCATAGTGCAAAATTTCCGGCCCGCCACTTTCAGCTGCATTGACAGGAGGCAAACCGCCGGAACCCGGCATGCAGTTCACATGCCGGGCTATGCTTTCTTTCGTTTTCGGAGGCGGCAGAAACCGGTTACATTATCTGTAGGTTGCGCCGTAATCGTCGATATAGGTGCCGTCGCCCTGATCGTAATACTCGTTTCCTTCTGCATCCTGCCATGCGCCGCCCTCAAAGTAAAGCGTTACAGGTCTGCCTGAGCCATCCGACTCAACATAATCGGTATTTGTTGCGTTTTCAACGATATCGCTGTTCGAGTCTCCGCCGTTCATATATGCGCCGATGGGATCGTAGCTGTAAAGTGTGGTTCCGTCAGCACCGGTGTAGGTTCCGTCGCCATTGTTGGAGTAACGTACCCACTCAGATGAGTAGTAATATCCATCGCTGTACGGTGTAAGTGTTGTGGTATTGCTGTTGCCCCAGTATACGGTAAATCCGCTGCCTGTCGGCTGATTGGTCGAAGATGATGTCTGCGGTCTGTTGGTGGAATAGTTGAATCCATCCTCAGAGCTGAAGGTATAGCCGTCAAGGTCGGTGTAGCTTACGCCGAATGTGTCATACCATTTGCCGTCGGTCGCCTGATATACGGTGACAGCATCTCCATCCTCATCATAGATGGTCTTTACCGAACCGGTATACTGACGTCCGCCCTGTGTAGGAGCCGGGCTCGGGGTCGGTGTTGCGGCTGCGTTTGAAGCTGTGTCCTCTTTGAGGAAACTTGCAGATACATAGCCTGTGCCGGAGCCGAAGCTGATCTGATACCAGCCAATGTCCTGTCCGTTTCTCTGTACCTTGCCTACCACACGGACGGTATCGCCCTCTGCCAGTCCGCCGATAATAGCGGAATCGGTGGAGCAGCCCTGTCTTACATAGACACCGGTTGTGGCTTTCATCGTTGCGTTCATCGGCACGACTGAGAATTCGCTTACGCTTGTCGCGTCTTTCTTCACTGCCTGTTTGGTATCATACTGCAGTACCTTTACAGACATGATCGCATTGCAGATCTCCGGTATTTTTGCTGCGTCTACAACCGAACCCGTAACAATAAATACCTCATTCTGGGTTGAAAAAGCTGCTTCGTATACATCTACATAATGTTCGTCAGCTACAGTGATGTCAGGGAGCGTCTCTCCGTTTGAGAAATGCTCGACCGTGATCAGGTTGGCACCATCGCTGAGTGCGATCCATTTTTGCGGATCGGTGATCTCTTTCCAGTTCTCATTCGGGAGCTCAATGGAAAGAATTCCGTTGGATGCTGTGAATGTCTCGGCCGCTGCCGGTACTGCCATGCAGAGGACTGCTGCCGCTGCCAGTGCTGTGAATAAACCTCTTTTTAACATATACTCCACTCCTTCTTTTTAATATTTCTCAGTTGTCCGATCTGCAGATGCGATGAGTTTTATCTCATTTCATCAGCAGTAGGCAACAAAGTTACCGTTGACCCAGCCTTCTTTTCCATCGATGTAGGCAAAGACGAATTCGCCGCTGCGTCTTTCGATGTTGATCTTGAAGGGTGTTCCATTTGAAATATGAAAGATTTCGTTGCTCTCGTCTGTTGCGGGATAATTGCGAAGTGCAAGATATCCTGCTGCGACGTTGGCTACCACTTCTTTCCACGGATCGACGGACCCCATACCGTCGTTACCTCCGGAAATGTTTGCAAGTACACTGTCATTCATTCTTTCAAATTTATTCATTTTTATTACCCCCATATTCTGATATAGTATATTTTAAACTTTTATGCTTTGATTTGGTTTGTGCGGGGCATTTATTTGTCTCCGCTCTATTATATACGTCCGGATCCAAATTGTCCACGTTCTTTTTTTTGCGGGCACCCGTCCCCTTTTTGCGCATTTTTGCGCAGACACTTTCCTTCCAACGGTGATTGTTTCCAAAATCCTGTACGGACGGTCGAGGGAGCGTCTCCGGCTTTTTTCGTTGCCTGTGAAAGTGAAAAATGATATTATGATTTATGGCGCTTACGCGCAGATCAGATTGGAGAGTTCTCAGCTCTATATTAATATAAGAGAGTTTTAGTGTGAGAAATAGTCTTTCATGACTATTTGTGCCGCCGGCGAAAGGCGGCGGAATGGAGATTTTTATGAAACATAAGTTTTGGACAGCTTCGGGCATGCTTCTTGCTTCCGCCATCCTCTCTGTCTCCGTCTATGCGGAGGAAAGTCTTTCGGACAAAGCCCTCCGCATACTTTCAGATATCGTGAGTGAAGCGGAAACTGTAAATACGGCTGATACAGAAACGACCGAAGATGCAGATAAAGAAGAGACATCTGCAAACGCGATGACTGAGGGTTCGGCCGAAAACGCTGCGAGTGAAGATAAGTCTGACAGTGCGACAGATGCAGATCCGTCTGAAGACACAGCGAACAAAGATGATACTGAAAACGCTGCGAGTAGCGACGAAACTGAAGGCGCGCATAATGAAGATGCAGCTACCGAAGGATCTGACGACGTCTCCCCCGAGGAACTTGCCTCGCAGGGCAGTCTGGATGATAAAACCTTCGAAAGCCGCTACCGCGCCGGCGAATACTTAGGCGGAGACACGATTCCCG
>CAMNGN010000148.1 GCA_946538475.1 uncultured Blautia sp. | reverse complement strand
GATCGTCTGCACTACCCTGCATAAACAGCATACCGACTTTAGACCCGCAAAAAAAAGAGTGCGTTCATCACGCACTCTTTTCTTATCTCTTTGATCAGGCTGCAGGAGGTGCTGCTGCGTCGGTTGCCGGTGCTGTGGCATCGGTAGCCGGTGCCGTCGCATCGCCTGCCGGAGCTGTAGTTCCATCAGCCGCCGGAGCTCCCGCCGCATCGGTTCCTTCTGCACCGGGTTCTACCACACTGCCCGGAAGCAATGTGACAAAATCACCCGAAGCATAACATACTTCTCCTTCATACTCTACTCTGATCCAGCCGTTCTCAACAACTCCGGTACAATCAAGCACAGTATCCTTGGTAATGCCTTTAAAGATCTCCGCATCTGTGTTTGCATCCCTGCGGAGATTAATGTCTTCATTCGCGGTATACTGCGCAGTCATCACTGTAATCTCAAGCCCGCTCGGAGTCTGCTCGGTAACAACGACCGGCGTCGGTGTCGGCACAGGTGTAGGTGTCGGCTCGGGCGTAGGTGTAGGTTCAGGTGTAGGCGTAGCCTTCACAACAGTCACGACAGCATCCGTTCCTTCAGTAAAGCCGCAACCTGCAAAGCAAAGTGCACATCCAAGAAGCATGACAGCCAGTCCTGCTTTTCTCATGATCAAGTTCCTCCTTATTGATTATTCCTGCTATTCCAACAGGATCCCCCATAATCGGTTCTGAATCCATATCTATCATAAATATAAACCATTCTGTGGAAATATGCAAGAAATAATTAAGCAAAGACAGGGGGCGGTTCTCTGTCTTTGTTAACTAAGCCTGTGTATAAACAACCCGCTCCGCAGCTTCGGTTCAAACCATGTAGATTTCGGCGGCATGAGCTTGCCCTCGTCAGCGATGGTCATCAGATCTTCCATGGAAGTCGGGAACATCGCAAACGCGACGCCTCCCTCCCGGTCTGCGATCTCTGCCAGCTCGGCAAGTTTGTGGCTGCCTCCCACAAACATGATCCTCTCATTCGTCCTCGGATCATCGATCCCCAGCACCGGCCCCAGAACCTTATCCTGCAGGATCGAGACATCCAGCTGCCCCACAACATCTTTCTTTTGGTAGGTATCCGGATAAGCCTTCAGATGATACCACTGGCCGCCGGTATACATCCCGATCGTATGCTTCTCCACCGGTTTGCACGGAAATCCCGGCATGATCATCAGTTCAAAATTAAACTTGATACTGCCGATAAAAGCTTTCTCATCGACCCCGTTTAAATCCTTCACCACACGGTGATAAGCAAGTATGGTCAGCTGATCGTAAGGAAACACAACAGAGAGGAAGTAATTGAACTCCTCTTCGCCTGTATATCCCGGGTTTTCTTCCCTGCGTTTGAGCCCCACCTTTACAGCCGAAGCCGCCCTGTGATGCCCGTCCGCAATGTATATGGAATCGATCCCTGCAAATTCATTGGCGATGGACTCTATGGCAGCCGCCTCATCGACCACCCACACTCTGTGTCTGATCTCATCCTCACAGGTAAAATCATAAACCGGAAAATGCTCCTCTTTCCAGTTATTCATAAGCGTCAGAAGCGATTCCGGATAACGGCACGCCAGGTAGATCGGACCGGTGTTTGCATTGCACACATCCACGTGGCGGATACGATCCTGCTCTTTATCCTCACGCGTATTCTCGTGCTTTTTGATGACTCCGTTCAGATAATCATCGATCGAACTGCATCCGACGATGCCGGTCTGTGTCTTTCCTTTTCTGGTCAGCTCATACAGATAATAACACGAGACACGGTCCTGCAGAAGGATACCCTGTTCCTCCATCCTGTCCAGATTCTCACGCGCCTTCTGATAAACCTCCGGCGCATAAAGATCGGTCTCGGGAGCCAGATCCATCTCAGCTCTGTCCACATGCAGAAAAGAATACGGATTATTATCGCCGATCTCCTTTGCTTCCTGCCGCGAAACAACATCATAAGGAAGGGCCGCCACCCGGTCAGCAAACTGCTCTGCGGGGCGAAGTGCCATAAAAGATTTAAAAGATGCCATGATTATCTTCCCCTTTCTTCATAGGTGAACGCAAAATTGCCTGTTTTCCTTCTGCAAATATCAAAACTGACATGTCTCATCATACCGTTTTCTGTGATCCAGTCATAAAATGAACGTTTCGGCACGGCGTAAGCAGCCATCAGGTTCATGATCACACCGCCGTGTGTAACCACCGCGGCCGATCGTATTCCGCGAAGCTCCATATCATCGAGCACTTTTGCAAACCCCTCCCGGCTCCTCTGCAGAAACTCTTCCCGGCTGTCACCCGAGGGGAACGGTAAAATGCCTCCGCTGTCTATCCACTTCTGATATTCCGGATCACCGGAAAGTTCAATGTAGTTATGACCTTCAAACCGGCCAAAATCACATTCGATCAGTTCCTTTACAACCTGTACGCTTTTCTGCCCGGAAACACTGCCCGCAGCTCCGTTTGCGCAGGTTTGGTATTCCGGAAAAAGGATCTCCGCCGTTTCCAGACATCTGACCATAGGGCTTGCATACACCGCCTCAACTTCAGGGATCGTTCCCCTCTGTTTTCTCAGCATCTCTTCACTCTCGGGAAGCAGGTGCTCGTCGGTACGGCAACCGATATACCGTTTTTCTTTGTTTCCGGGTGTCATTCCATGTCGGATGAACCATAGGTCACATATGCTTTTGATGACGGTCCCTATTCCGCACACCACGCGGGTCACACGGGTCGAAAAAGCCGCAAGAAACGTACATATCCTTCCCACAGCCTCACGATACTTCCGCTCAAAAGGATCGATGGGCACGACGCCGTAACCTACCTCCCGGCACACGATCACTGCGCCCGGATTTGCCTCGATCAGCCTCTCTGCCAAAAGAGACACATCCTCACCTGCCTTCAGCAGCCCCCGTATATATTCTTCAAAATGCAGGATCCCTTCAGCTTTAAACACCCTGTCCCCGGATAACTCCGCGCCGTCTTCAAAGCGTATGTGCGGAAATTCCCGTTTTGCCAGGTCTGTTTTTCCCTGAAAGGCCCCTCCGATAAACATCTCCATCTTAGTCAAGCCTCAATGAACAAGCACTGTAACAACAGCCAGGACAAAGCACTGCATTACTTCGCAGACGCACACGAACCATCCCGCAAGATCGCCTGTGGTACCTCCGAAATATTTCAGTGCCATCCGGCGATAATACAAAAATGCAACAATGGCCGCAATAAATGCAGCTGCTCCTTTGACCGGATGCACCGCTATCATGGCCGCAAATATGCCTCCGACGTAAAGGATAAGCACGATCATCACTCTCCGCTCATCCGCGCTCCTCGAAAAAGCAGCCAGTGTACCGCTTTTGTTGGCTTTCGGCAGTGTAAGGAGTCCGATGCCCGAAAGCGAGCGGGAAAGCACATAGCCTGCCGCCATGATGCGGACCGAGCCGGAATCCCGCACGATCTGTGAGAACGATGATGCAAAGAGAACAGCCGCCGCACAGGCGCCGATCACGCCAAAAGCACCCACGTGGGGGTCCTTCAGGATCTCCAGTCTCCGCTCTCTCTCCTGCCAGGAGCTCAGCGCATCACAGGTATCGATAAAGCCGTCCGCATGGATGCCACCGGTGATCAGAATCACAAATAGCGCCGATGCCGCTCCGCTAAATGTATCATTAAATCCCGCATTTGTCATCAGGTTTGTCAATAAAATCGTCAAAATACCGATGACAATTCCGATCCAGGGAAAAAAGCACAGCATATACCGCATATTTTCTTCGGTCCAGTCTGCCTGCGGCATGGGAATTCGCGAAAACATGGCGAATGCGGTCTTAAAGCTGTTGTATAATTTTTTCATCTGTCCGCCCCCTAAGACAAACCGGGATGCCATAGACCACCTCATAAACCTCGTCTGCCGCTTTCGCAAGCTCCCGGTTGATCCCGCCAAGGAGCCGCATATATTCGGCAGTTTTTCCTTTATAGACCGCAGCTTCCGAAAAGATCTCGTTCGTGACGATGACCAGATCCCGTACGTAAGCCGCAGCCTTTTTTATATCATCAAGGATATCCTCTTTTCTCCCGTAGACAAACATCTCATTCGCCGTCAGATTCGACAGATCTTCCAGCAGAACCGAATCCCCGGGAAGAAGAATCTCCTCGTTTATATTCCCGTTTAGTTCTGAAGATTCTCTTATTCCGGCAGGCACAAGACCACCGAAATCGCTGAATCTCTCAATCGTTATAAAATCTTTTCCCGCCCTCTTTTGTATGTGGGCACTTATCTTTTTTCTGCTCTCACCATCCGAAGGGATCATCGTTGCGATATATACCCTTCGGCCGGTGCTCAGTGCACATAGTTTTTGCTCTGCGAAAGCGGACTTCCCACTCCCGCTGCCTCCCGTCACCAGGATCATCATATCATTTTTCCTTTGTCTGTATGCGGACTGTTGTAATCCCGGTAAGGCTCTACTTCTATCTCCGCAAATGTACTCATGGAACGATAGACATCCACCGCCATATCGATCAGCGTAAACAGAGATACCGCCCCGGTTCCCTCACCCAGGAACATTCCTGCATGAATCGGAGCCTTTTTTCCCAGCGCTTCAAGCAATTTGTCGGCGGCAGGCTCTGCCGAAACATGGCTCGCGATCAGATAATCATTTACGTGTGGGCACAGTCTGACCGCGGCAAGCGCAGCTACGCAGGAGACAACTCCGTCAAGCACGACCGGAATATGATTTGCCGCACACCCCAGATAAAAACCGCACATAGCCGCAATATCAAAGCCTCCGAGTTTCGCGATCACATCTATGGGATCATGAGCATCCGGATCGTTTATTTCTATCGCTCTCTCGATCACGCGTATCTTCTTCTTCAGCCGCTCGTCATCGAGCCCCGCGCCGCGTC